>NZ_JAHLZC010000011.1:0-131671 GCF_025128215.1 Synechococcus sp. CS-197
GATCGCTGCCGCGATCGGCAACACGGTGGAGTGGTTCGATTTCGCTGTGTATGGCTACTTCGCGGAGTCGATTGGATCAGCCTTCTTCCCACAGGATTCACCCACCCTGCAATTTCTGAGCGCCTTCGGGGTGTTTGCCGCCGGCTACCTGATGCGCCCAATCGGGGGTCTGTTGCTCGGCCCCATCGGCGACCTCTTCGGACGGCGAATTCTGCTACTGCTGAGTGTGGCCATCATGGGCAGCTGCAGCCTCTTGATCGCGCTGCTGCCCACAACAGACCAGATCGGTCCCATCGCAGCCGTGTTGTTGGTGCTCCTGCGGATGATTCAAGGTCTTTCTGTTGGTGCGGAGTACTCGAGCTCAATCGCCTGGAGTGTGGAGACATCTCCCCAACAAGCGCGTGGATTTCTCGCCAGCGTGACTGCAGCTGGGGCCACCGTGGGCTTCATCTCCGGCTCGCTGGTGGCCACCGTGATTGATCACTTCATCCCGATCACCGCCATGAATGCAGGGGGCTGGAGAATCCCATTCGTCATCGGCTCTCTGCTGTCCCTGCTAGCCCTGATGCTGCGCAGATCGATTCAGGACAGCCGGCCTGCCGGGGCTTCGCGTTCGATTGCCGGTCAATGGCGTCAAGTGATTGCGGACTGGCCAGCCATGCTGCGCCTGATGGGAACCGTGGGGGTCGCAACGGCGGTGTTCTACGCCGTTGGGGTGTACTACGTCGACGAGGCATCCAGGCTTGATCCAAGCAATGCATCGCTTTACAACGGTATTAATACGGTCGTTCAGATCGCTGGACTTGGCATGGCGCTCCTGGCAGGGCGCTGTGCCGATCGCTTTTCTCCCCTTCCTCTGGTGCGGCGCTCGCTGCTGATCAGCGTGGTGTTGATGATTCCTGGCCTGCTGATCCTCGCCAAAGGAGGAACGATTCACTTTGCGATCGGCCAGGCCATGGTTCTGCTTCCAATCTTTTTCTATTCCGGGGTGACTCCACTGCTTCACCCGCTGTTCTTCCCTGGGGGGTCGCGATGTGCAGCTTTCTCCTTTTCTTACAGCCTGGTGGTGGCCGTCATCGGAGGCACCGCACCGCTGATCTCCACCTGGCTGAAGGATCTCAGGGGCTGGCCCAACGGCCTCATTTTCTATTTGCTGATTCTGGCGATTCCTGCGTTCTGGGCCTGGTCGACAGGCCCCCGGCATTTACGCTTCGAGGAACAGGACTGAACAAGCTGCGTGGCCAAGGAACTCACCCATCGCGCCGATGAACTGGCTGCTCTCGGTTGGTCAGCGGAAGACGTAAACCGCTACGCCGAGCTGTGGGACTACAGGCAGCGCTGGGGTGCGATGAACCTCGAACGGGAAGACCGTCTGTTTTTGCGCAAGGCAGAAGCAGCGCTCCCAGAACTTGTCACTGGCAAGGCCGCGGCGAAGAAAAGCACCAAAGACAAGTCGTACTACCGCTGGCTTGCTTTCCATCTGGATGCCATGACAGCGTCGGAGGCACAGATGTCCCTTTCCGAAGGAGCCAGGGGGGCATGGCCGATCCTGCTCGAGGAGGAACTGCGGCTTCTTGACCACTATCAGCCCGTCCTTGGCCTGCCCGACACCCTGAAAGCCAAGGCCTTCGATGCATTCCGTGAGCTGATGGCTGAGCAGGCCGCTGCGCTGCCGGAGGAGAGCATGCAGATGGGCCGTTACGACTTCCAGAACGCTCTGCTTGAACTCAAGGAGAAAGAGAACAGCAAATGGCGCCACCTGCGCGAGCGCAGTGGGGAGCAGCCCTATCCGATTCTGTTGCAGGGTTCTGTCGACAACTTCCGCGCCGACGTGCGCAGTCAGTTCACCCCCCTGCTGCGTGAGACTCTTCCGTCGCTCAAGGACAGCGACAAGCCGGAACCAAGCGAAGATTGAGTCGGGGCAGCACCGCCTGTGGCTAAAACTGGAGAAAGACAGCAGTGACGTCGTGACGGATCAGCGATTCGAAACTCTCCAGCTCCATGCAGGTCAGGTTCCAGATCCCACTACGAACTCCAGGGCGGTTCCGATCTATCAGACCAGTTCCTACGTGTTCAACGACGCCGAGCACGGCGCCAATCTCTTCGGCCTGAAGGAATTCGGGAACATCTACACCCGGTTGATGAATCCCACCACCGACGTGTTCGAGAAGCGGGTGGCCGCACTGGAAGGGGGAGTCGCTGCCCTGGCGACCGCTTCAGGTCAGTCCGCTCAGTTTCTGGCCATCACCAACTGCATGCAGGCTGGAGATAATTTTGTCTCTACATCGTTTCTCTACGGAGGCACCTACAACCAGTTCAAAGTCCAGTTCCCTCGCTTGGGAATCAATGTGAAGTTCGCCGAAGGGGATGACGTCGACAGCTTTGCAGCACAGATCGACGAGAACACGAAGGCGATCTATGTGGAAGCCATGGGCAATCCACGCTTCAACATCCCCGATTTTGAGGGACTTTCAGCCCTTGCACGGCAAAACAACATCCCCCTGATCGTGGACAACACGCTCGGGGCTTGCGGTGCTCTGCTTCGGCCCATTGAGCATGGCGCGGATGTTGTGGTGGAAAGCGCCACCAAGTGGATCGGTGGCCATGGCACCAGCCTTGGCGGCGTGATTGTGGATGCCGGCACCTTCAACTGGGGCAACGGCAAGTTCCCTCTGATGAGCCAGCCGAGCGCCGCTTATCACGGACTCATCCACTGGGACGCCTTCGGCTTCGGCAGTGACATCTGCAAGATGCTGGGTCTCCCTGACAACCGCAACATCGCCTTTGCCCTGAGGGCACGTGTGGAGGGACTGCGGGACTGGGGGCCTGCAGTCAGCCCCTTCAACAGCTTTCTGCTTCTCCAGGGGCTCGAAACGCTGAGTTTGCGTGTGGAGCGCCATGCACAGAACGCCATGGCCCTTGCCTCTTGGTTGCAAGCCCATCCCCAGGTCTCGGACGTCAGCTATCCCGGACTGCCCGGTGATCCATACCATCCAGCGGCAAAGAAATACCTCACCGGTCGCGGCATGGGCTGCATGCTGATGTTCTCGCTCAAGGGCGGCTACGACGATGCTGTTCGTTTCATCAACAGCCTGAAACTGGCCAGTCATCTGGCCAACGTTGGCGACGCAAAGACCCTGGTGATCCATCCAGCTTCAACAACCCACCAACAGCTCAGCGAAAGTGAACAGGCTTCAGCCGGAGTCACCCCCACCATGGTGCGGGTCTCGGTGGGTTTGGAACACATCGACGACATCAAGGCTGACTTCGATCAGGCCCTTGCATCAGGTGATTGATGGAGAGGCGTAGCTGAATGGCGCTGATCCTCCCCCCCAACTATCACAAGATCACAGCGGTTGAACGCAACCGAATCTCATGGATCGAACCAAAGGAAGCTGAACGACAGGACATTCGTCCTTTGCGCATCGGCATTCTGAACATCATGCCGCTGGGAAAGCAGTATGAATTCAATCTGTTGCACCCCCTCGGTCTCTCAGTGCTCCAGATCGAGCCAATCTGGATCCGACTGCAAACCCATGCTTACAAAAGCTGGGACCAGTCCCATCTCAACGACCTGTATGTGAGCTGGGAGGAAGCCCTCTCCCAGGGACCTCTCGACGGTTTGATCATCACAGGTGCACCTGTGGAACATCTGGCCTTTGAGGATGTCACCTACTGGAAAGAATTGGTCGCCGTGGTCGAGGAGGCGCGCCAAACCTGCGCTAGCACTCTTGGGCTCTGCTGGGCCGGATTTGCTCTGGCCTATCTGGCCGGTGTGAACAAGACGGCTTTCAAGCGCAAGTTGTTCGGGGTCTATCCCCTGCGCAGCCTTGTTCCAGGTCACTCATTGATGGGAACGCAAGATGATCAATTCCTCTGTCCCCAGAGCCGCCATGCCGGCTTGCCCGACGCAGCCATGGAATCAGCACAACGGCAGGGACGGCTGCGCCTGCTCGCCCACGGTGAATCCGTCGGTTACACCATTTTCGAAACCCCGGATCAGAGGCAGCTGATGCATCTCGGCCATCCCGAATACAACGTCGGCCGGATCATTGCCGAGATGGAGAGGGACAAAGCCCGTGGCGACGTACCACCGCCTGAAAATTTCAATGCCGACCATCCCAGAACGCTGTGGCGATCCCATCGCAATTTGCTGTTCCAGCAGTGGCTCTGGTTTTGCTACCAGCGCGTTTCACTGCAGGGATAAGCAGCCTTTGAGCCTTCTGATGCATCCACTTGATCTCTATGACCAATGGCGACGACGCTTGCTTCGTTGGCTTCCTGTTCGCCAATCCTTTGACCGCTCTCCCGATGCTGTAGCGCCCCATGGCTCTGAGGATTGGTTGTTGGAGCCCATCGATGCCGAGGAAGCCTGTCGACTCTTTCCGCACCTTGAAAAGCAACGCGCTGTTGTGCAATATCAGAAGCTGCGTTTGCAGATGCGAGAGCAGGACGGGCGCGGGTTTTAAAGCGAAACCGTTTCTTTGGGTGACTGTTGGGCTTCCTTCGGTTTCGCCGCAGCCCGGTTTAACTCACGCTCCAGTGCTTCCACCCGCCGCTCGCGCAGGCAATGCCGACAGCCCCCTGTGGTTTGCAGATGCTTTTCGGGAGTAATGGTGATGGGCTGAACAGGATGCTTGCGGCAGCGGATTTTTATCGGGCTCTTGTAGCTGCGCCACTGGATCTCCGAATAATCGAAACGATCGCCGAAGCGCTGCTTCGCCCGCTCCAGAAAGAGTTCGAGGGTAATCCGTGCTGCCATGGCGGCAATCTATGGACGAATGGATTCAACGTTGCTCTGCTGTTATCCGTCTTCACGTCGACACCATGAATTGGTCCCTTCACTCCCGCTGGCTTCCGCCAGATCGTTCTCAGGAATGGATGGAGCGCTGCAATCGGGAAATCAACTGGGAGCAGACGGATGTCAGGGTTTACGGCCGATGGCACAAGGTGCCAAGACTCACCGCATTCCTGGCGGAACGGTCAGTGACCTACCGCTACAGCGGTGCCCTTCACCACGGAACTGGCTGGCCGCAGTGGTTCCTGCCTCTGCTCGAGACCATCTCAAGCCAATGCAACGCCCCATTCAACGGGTGCTTGTTCAATTGGTATCGAAACGGCGAAGACCGAATGGGCTGGCACGCCGATGACGAACCTGAGATCGACGCATCCTTTCCGATCGCCTCACTCTCGCTTGGAGCAACACGCGATCTTCACTTTCGCCATCGAGAAACGGGGCAGCGACACAATCTTCCCCTCTGCGATGGCGACTTGTTGCTGATGGATCCTGCATGCCAAAGCCTTTGGATGCACGCACTGCCAACGCGACGCAAGATCACAACGCCGCGATTGAATCTCACCTTTCGTGTTTTCAGAACAAACGATTGAGAACGAAACTCCAGAGAGGGACGCTGACCAAGGCAATGAGCGTGCTGCGCAGGATCAACTGGGCGGATGCGGAGGGATCGCATTGCTCAGATTCCGCCATCAACAACACGGAGATCGCTGTTGGAGCCGCTGCCTGAAGCACCAAGGCTTTCTTGGCAAGGAGGGACAGGGGCAGGGGCAGACAGATCAACAACATCAGAAGAGGAAACAGCAACAGCTTGCACACCAGAGGAGCGTGCAAACCGCTTGGCGACGTCGCGCGCGCGCGCGCTGCAATGCTTCCCAAGCGCATCCCCACCACAGCAAGTGCCAAAACGATCACCACCCGCGAAGGCAACCAAAGGCCTGCACTGATGACGTCATGCCATGGCGTGGCCATCACGATCAGAGCACCGATCAACCCCCGCGTCGCAGGGCTCGCCATGAGGTGACTGGCCAGTGCCCTCCAGTGGTCACCATGACCGTGATGGTTGCTCTGGTGCAACCAGAGAGGGCCCAGTCCCCAAGCCAGGAGCGTGGCTCCGACGTCGTAGCCGATGCTGACTGGAAGCGCCTCGGCTGGAAGCAATGCCAAAGCAGCGGGAATGCCGAAGTAGGCCGTATTGCCGATGCAACTGGCCAACTGTTGATCAGGCATGGCCAAGGCATCAGTGATGAAGCGGCAGCCCCGCAACAGAACCAGCATGAGCCCGATCGCTGTCACGGACAGCAACGCCATCAACAGAAGAGAGCGGTTGAGCCCACCGTGAAGGAGCAGCCCCATCAAGCTCACGGGAACGCCGTACCGCACCAAAGGTGTGGCCAGGGGAGTGATCCATTGCGGACGCCAACGGCCGATCAGAGCTCCGACCAACAGGCAGGGAACCATCTCCCAGAGCAGCCTCAGCACTGTGCACCTCCAGCAAGAACCAACCCGAACACCTGGCCCTGTGCCAAAATTCTCACCGTCCTTGCTTGACCGGCAGCATGACCGTGGCTGCGCCGTCCTGTTTGATCCAACAGCATCTCCTGCAACTCAGCACTGCGCTGATGGAACGCTGTGAGCAGCTGCAACTGCATCTGTCCGAACAGATCGACCAACTGCCCCTCGGCAATGAAAGCTGGCTGCAGACGGAGCGTGAGCTGGTCGCCGCTGAACGCGCTCTGGATCGCCTGCATCATGCGTCTCAGTGGGCCATCTGATTGAGAAAACGTTGAGAGCGTTCTTCCTTGGCATGGGTGAAGAACGTTTCGGCATCGGTTAGCTCAACAACCCGTCCTCCATCCATAAACAACACTCGGTCGGCCACCTCACGGGCGAAGCCGAGTTCATGGGTGACCACCACCATCGTCATTCCATCGTCAGCCAGTTGACGCATGGCATCGAGAACCTCTTTCACCCGTTCAGGGTCCAGGGCACTGGTGGGCTCATCGAACAGCATCAACTCTGGATCCAAGGCCAAAGCCCTGGCAATGGCGACGCGTTGCTGCTGTCCACCACTGAGCTGAGCTGGATACTTCAAGGCCTGATCGGCGATTCCCATCTGGTCGAGCAACGCGTGCGCTCGGCGTTCTGCCATGGGCTTTGGGACCGACTTCACTTGAATCGGCGCCAAGGTGATGTTCTGAAGAATGGTGAGGTGGGGAAACAGATTGAACTGCTGAAACACCATGCCCACACGACGACGGATTCGGCGGATCTGACGCTCGTCGTGATCGCAATCAAGGGGGATGCCCACCACATCCAGGGAACCGGAATCAATCGATTCCAAACCGTTAAACGTGCGAATGAGCGTGCTCTTCCCTGAGCCCGAAGGCCCCATCACCACGAGAACCTCGCCATGGCGAACGCTGAGACTGACATCATCGAGAGCGCGAGTCCCGGCAGCAAAGCTCTTGGTGACGGACTCTGCGCGAACAGCAACAGTCATGAACGGCGGGTTGCAATGAGATTGGAAGGGTCTTGGCGCTCAAACTGGCGCGCCATCAGTGCCATCGCTGTGCAGAGCAACCAATACAGGGCTGCCAACCAGACATAGACCTCAAGGTGCCGACCGATGTAAGCCGGATTGGCGAGCAAACTCTGGCTGATGCCCAGCAATTCCACTAAACCGAGAATCGCCATCAAGCTGGTGTTCTGAAGCAGTCCCACCGCCTGGTTGGTGAGTGCAGGGACGGCGATGCGTAGAGCCTGGGGAAGAATCACTAAGCGTTGAATCTGCCAGGGGCCAAGTCCGAGAGCTGCTGCTGCCTCGCTCTGCGTTGGCGGCACCGCCTGCAACCCCCCTCTCACATCCTCCGCCACATAGGCAGCTGCAAACAAGCCAAAGGCCACAACGGCACGCAGCAAACGGTTGATCTCAATCTGAACAGGAAGAAACAGCGGCAACAAAAGCTGGCCAAAAAAGAGAACAGCAATCAACGGAACAGCACGCATCCCGTCGATGTAAATCTTGGAGAGTTGGCGCGCTGTGGTCAGCTCGCTGCAGCGCCCTAGGGCGAGAAGAACACCGAGTGGAAGCGCGATCACTCCACTGAATACGGTCAGCAAAAGCGTCAGCACAAGGCCTCCCCAGAGACGGGAGGGCACGGGATCCAGCACACCACCACCAGCCAGAAGCCAGAGCCCGAGGGGCATCATCAACAACCAGCTCCAGGACAGGATCGTGCTGTTGAGGCCGATCCCTCGTCGCAGGAGTAGAGGCTGGGCCAACGTGAAGAGCGTGAGCAGCAGCAGCGAACCAAGCCAAAGAATTGGCCTCCATCGCGACGCCTCCGGGTAGCTGCCAATCGCAAAGAGCGGCAGATTCCCCGAAACCACCGACCAGTCTGCTCGCTGCACAAGCCAGAAGCCTGTTGACCAGAGAGCCCAGGCGATGAGTGCCAGGAGAACGACACTGAAACAACTTTGCAAGGGATGGCGACGAAAATGACGCAACCCAGCGCGAAGGGACGACGACCTCGTCAAATCTCAGACACCAGGCTGATTGGACGGAGACCGGAACAAATTCAGCGCTGAAAGGAACAGGGCGACACCGAAAAGGGTTCCAAGGGCCCAGAGGCTGTCGGAGGGCCACTCAAGAACCAACAGCAAACCCAAAATGGAGGTGACAACACCATCCACAACCGTCAAACCAGCCGCAGCTCCAGGGGTCGTCGCACCTGAGGCTAGTTCCATGACCCCTTCAATCAGAAGCAGAACACCTGCAAACAGCGTGAGGCTGATTTCACTTTCGATCGGATCGAGCAGGATGAATACGGCGCCTCCGATGTACAGAAGCGCAGACAGCACACGGAAGAGCTTGGCCTGTGTGGAGGCCTCAGAACCCAGACGAAGAAACTGTCCGATCCCAGCGGCGAAAGCAATGCCTCCGATGCCAATGGTCAGCAGCGTGGCGGAAACAAAGGGGAGAAGAATGGCAGCAACAGCCGCAACAACGAGAAGTACAGCAGCAATACGGCGTGAGGTCATGGCTCCAACCAGGGTCGCCGAATGTTAAGTGCGTTGACCCTTGTTGAGCACAGCGTGATTGAGGATCTGCATGCTTCCGTTGATCAGCAGGTTGAGCAGAAGAAAGCTCAACAACAAGAGCAGAAAGCCTTCGATGGCACGTCCGGTCTGGGTGATGGCCGTATCACTGACGGCATAAAGATCGGCGTAGCCCACCGCGATCGACAAGGTGCTGTTCTTGGCGAGGTTGAGGTATTGGCTGCTGAGAGCCGGGAGAATGGCTGGAAGGGCCTGAGGCAGAACCACACTTTTTAGCCCAAGCCCCTCACCGATTCCCAGGCTGCGAAACGCTTCCCACTGTCCCCGCGGCACGGCATCCAACCCCCCACGCACCACCTCAGCGATGGAAGCTCCAGTAAACACACTGAGCCCAACCAAAACAGCGGCAAATTCAACGCTGAGATTGAGACCCATCACGTTGATGGACTGGTTGGAAATCCGGATCAGTGCCCCAAGCGGAGCGAGCGGTTCGGATGGCAGACCCAGAAAAGCCACGAAATACCAAAAGAGCAGTTGCAGAAGCAGAGGGATCTGACGAATGAGCCCCACATAAAGACCAGCGAGCGCGCTGAACAGTGGGTTGTTGCTGCGAGAAGCAGCGCCTGCCACAACGCCCAGCACCGTGGCCAGAGCAATGCTGCAGGCGATCACCCGAAGACTGTTCAACCAGCCCATCAAGAGGGCCCAGGCCATGCTGTCGCTGGGTTGGAACGGCAGAAGATGCTCACTAATCGCAAATCCCGCTGGCCTGCTGAGCCAACGGAAACTCAACCCCAACCCTGTACGGATCAGATTGACGGTGAGGTTGTTGATCAGAATTCCAGCCAGCGTGAGCACGGCCGCCAACAGAAGAACCTGGATCCACCAGCGTTGACGCCGCGTCATTGGAATGGCGGAGCAATCAAGACACCACCGTCTCGGTGCAGCTGATTGAGTCCTCGCGGGATGGGCACAGCACTCTGCGGACCGAGATGGCGGTTATAAATCTCGCCGTAATTGCCGGTGGCCTTCAACACACTGACCACAAAATCATTCGGAAGACCCAGTTTGGATCCAAGCTCTCCCTCAACCCCCAAGAAACGCCTTAACGCTGTTTTGCTGGGATCGTTGATGGCCTCCTGAAGCTTGGCATCCACATTGTTTTGCGTGATCCCCATCTCCTCAGCGGTCACCAGGGCATACACAACCCAGCGCATGGCATCAGCCAGGCGCTGATCTCCACCGGAGGAGAGGGGAGCCAAGGGCTCTTTGCTGAGCACCTCAGGCAGGATTTGATGATTGCCCGGCTGTTCAAAGCCAGAGCGCGCTGAGGCCAGTTGCGAGCGGTCGGAAGTCATCGCTGCGCAACGTTTCTGCAAGTATCCCGCCACAAGCTGATTCAGATCCTGATATTTGACTGGCTTGTAAGGAATTCCCTTGGCCTGAAATACATCGTTGAGGTTCTGTTCTGTTGTGGTTCCAGAACCAACACAGATTGTTTGATTTCTGAGGTCCTCGAGCCTTTTGATGCCGGAATCCCGGCGTACCAGAAGACCCTGACCATCGTGAAAAACAACTGGGGCAAACGCAACGCCATTTCCCCCCGATGCATCACGGCTGAGATTGAAGGTGGTGTTCCTTGAAAGAAGATCAATTTCACCCGTTCTCAAAGCCGTGAAACGCTCAGGAGCCGTCAAAGGTCTGTACTCAACCTTATTGGCATCTCCCACAAAAGCCGCCGCAAAGGCTTTGCACATGTCCACATCCAAACCTGCATAGCGACCCTCTCGGTCGAGAAAACTGAATCCAGGAATTTTGCCGCTGACACCACAACGCAACTCCCCCCGTTGGCGAACCAGATCCAGGCGGGAAGCGCCCCCTTCTCCGAGCGTGGCACAAGCCTGCAAGCCGACCAGCAAGACTCCGAATGAAAGACAAAAACCCTGCTTCATGAAGACGCCCTGAGCCAGAGCCAGTGTGTCAGAGGTTGCACACAACGATGGCTGTGATTGCAAATCCCAACTGAAAGCAGATTGAATGAGCGCATCTTTTCATTCAATGGAATGCTCCGATCCCATCGGGGATCAGTTGCGGCAGTGATCCTTGGGGTCTGCCTCAGTGTTTCGCCCACTGCCGCCTGGGCCTGGGAGATGGGAGATCGCCAGGCCTACAACAACAAGATGGCCATTCTCAAGGTCATTCTCGAAAGTGCAAGGGAGCGAGCCATTGCCAGCGATGACCTTGAGACGATGTGTCTCATCATGAGCATCGGCAATGATGTAACCGAAACCTATTTGCGGGTTCGTGCTGACGACGCCTTGATCCAGAAGCGGCTCAAGGGCATGCGCAACGACCTCACCGCTTGCCTGGCACTGCTCTACAACCGTCGATGATCCTTCAGCCGTGGGAGGCTTCAGGTTGAGCACCGATACGCTCAAACAGGTCAAGGCTTTCGTTGTTGAGCCCCACCACTTCAACCTCTGAGCCACCTTGCCTGAGTTTCCTGATCAGCTGATTGAGTGCTCCCACACCGCTCTGGTCCCAGATGTGCGCTGAAGACATATCGATGATGATCTTTGCCGGGTGATCATGCACATCAAAGCCTTGAAGGAAATAGATCTTGCTCACAAAAAACAGCTGCCCCGTCACCACATAACGACGCAGATCTGGAGCCACATCCACCGGCTCCACGCGAATCACCTTGGCAACCTTTCTGCTGAAGAGAATGCCCGCCAGCGCCACTCCCGCCAACACACCCAGAGCCAGGTTGTGGGGGGTGGTGAGCATGGTCACAGCAAAGGTCATCAGCATCACGGCCGTATCGCTTTTGGGGATGGAGCGGATCCTGCGCAGGCCCGCCACATCAGCGGTACTGACAGCGATGCTGATCATCACGGCCACCAGCGCAGCCATCGGAATCTGCTGGAGCCAGGGTCTGGCCAGCAGGATCATCGCCAACAGGCTGATTCCTGAAAACAGCGTGGACAGTCGCGTTCGCCCTCCGTTGTCGATATTCATCACGGACTGCCCCACTAGAGCGCACCCCGCCATACCGCCAAAAAGCGACGACGCGATGTTGGCAATGCCTTGCCCCCGTGCTTCCACGTTCTTATTGGAGTTGCTGTCGGTGCGGTCATCCAAGATGTCCTGGGTGAGGAAGGTCTCCATCAGCCCCACCAGTGAAATGGCCAGGGCTGTGGGCAACACAATTCCCAGGGTTTCCAGGCTGAAGGGCACTTTCATGGTCTCCGGCGAACCGAAGGGCCAGCTCGGCATCGGCAGTCCTGTTGGCAGATCACCGAGGCTGCTAACGGTCGGGATACCGAAATTGTCCGCCAGGTTGAACACCACGGAAATGACCGTCAGCACAACAATCGCCACCAGCTGAGACGGCAAGACCCGCGTCAGCCGCGGCAGGCCGTAGATGATCACCAGACCCAGCAAAACCAGTCCCCAGATGATCGGCAGCTGCAATCCGCTGAACACCACGTCATGGGCATGATCAGCCGCCTTGGTTTCGCCGAAATGAAGATTGATGCCTAGTTGAGGCAACTGCGCCTGAAAGATCAGCAGGGCCAGAGCGTTGACGAAACCGCTCAACACAGCCAGCGGCACAAAGCGCATCTGATAAGCGAGCCGCATCCACCCCCAGAGGATCTGCAGAATGCCGGTCACCACGCCGGCAACCAGGAGATAAGCCAGGCCAAGGCCGGGTCCTCGTGCTTCGCCGGTCGCCACAAGCCCCGTCATCAAAAGAGCTGTGGAGCCCGTGGCGGACGTGATCATTGCCGAACGTCCACCCACGAAGGCGATGGTGATCGACAGGCAGAAGGCTCCAAACAAACCAACCTGAGGATCAACGCCTGCAATCCCGGAGAAGGCAATGGCTTCGGGAATCATGGCGAAAGCCACCACCAAACCGGAAAGAAGCTCCTTGCTGGGGTTACCGATGAAGGACTCCAACCGCAGCGCTGCGGGTCCGCTAGCCATAAATCAATCAGTACGTTCGGCGACCGTATCTCAAAGCGGGCACAGCCGCTGATCAGGATCAATCTCGGCCTTCAGGCGCTGTAGCGATGGCAACCAGGATCCGAATGCATCGCTCAACTCCTGGGCATGACCGGGAAGATGGTCATGGATCTGAGCGAGATGAACCCCGGGATTGAGGGCCCGCAACGCCGTGCTCACGCAATCCATCCAATCCAGAGCCCGCGCACGACCCTGCAGATCACCCGGTGCCCAGGCTGCGGTGATCCAGGGTTTCCACTCAGCGTTGCGATGGATGAATGATGTCGACGCTGGGGACACAGTCCTGGTTGCCCCACCCAGTTGCTGAGCGCTGATTCGGCAGGACGGATGGGGTCGTCGCAGCATCCACTCGCGCAGACAATCCACAACGGCCTCGGCGTGTTCACCCCAACGCCCTCCAAGCCGGCCAAGCACCTCACAGTGGGATGGCAAAGGGGCGTGATCACTGGTCAGCCTCCCGAAACCGGGCTGTGACAGCTGATCCGCGCAGCGTTCAGCGGCTTGCTCCGCCAAGGCCCCAAACCAATGGTCTGAGCCTCCATCGGCACCACTCTGCACGGCGTAAATCTCGAGTTGGTCACCCCAAGACCATTGGAGGCTGGCAGAGGAGGGCCATTCCTCAGCTGCTCGAATCCAATTCGGCAAGGCCTCAATAGCAATGCGCTGCTGCAGAACAGCAAGCGGCTCGATGGGGTGTGTCCTGAGCTCCACAGCTGTCACAACAGCCAGGAAAGGAGCGGCACCAAGCAGGCCCCTCCAGCAACACGCGGTGTGTTGATCACCGATGGTGTCATCACGGTGAATGTTGAACGGTTCACCATTGCCCCAAACCCCTTCAATCCGCTGGATGTGATCCATCGCCAGCCCTTGGGATCGGCTCAGGGGGCCCATGCCTCCTGTCAGGAGAAATCCAGAACCGGGTAAACCCGACAGCCCGATCGGCAGAGCGCGTTGCTCGCTGCGCAGGCCTTCGAGGACTTCAGCCATGGTCAATCCTGTTCCGATCCTCACCTCAGAAGCCCCCTCCTGGTAGCAGAACTCCCGGTAACGCTGTTTCAGATCAAGCGTCCAAAGTCCATCACCGGCACAACGACTGCTGGTGCCCCCTGAACTCACAAGCAGCGGAGTGGCATGCAGAGAATGCCCCAACACAGCTGACAGAAGCTCAGGGCCAAGATTGAGTCGTCCTTCCGACCGTGCATCCTTCGCCAAAGCATTCATGACCTCACTCCTCCAGGGACGAATAGGTTCGGTAGAGATGCCGACTCAGTGTGACCCTGGCGATAGATGCTTGTTCGGATCGGAAACATGGTGTTCTGATCTGCGGTCATGGGAGCCGGAACCGTCTCGCGGTTGAGGAATTTGAAGGCCTTGCCCGTGGATTGAAGGCCAGAATTCCCGACCTTCCCGTGGAGTACGGCTTTCTTGAATTTGCCCAGCCCATTCTCCGTGAAGCACTCGATCGCCTTCGGGCCCAGGGAGTTGAAAAGGTTCTGGCCATCCCAGCCATGCTCTTCGCTGCTGGGCACGCCAAAAACGACATCCCATCAGTTCTCAACACCTACAGCGCTGAAACGGGTCTGGAGATCGATTACGGACGGGAGCTGGGCGTTGATCGTTTGATGATTGCGGCAGCAGGCGCTCGCATTCGCGAGGCGCTCATGGCGGCGGAACCCTGCCCAGCAGCCGACACCCTGCTGGTGGTGGTGGGACGGGGATCATCGGATCCCGACGCCAATTCAAATGTGTCCAAAGTGACGCGGATGCTGGTGGAGGGCTTCGGCTTCGGTTGGGGTGAAACCGTGTATTCCGGCGTCACGTTTCCTTTGGTGGATCCTGGGCTGCGACACGTTGTGAAACTCGGGTTCAAACGCATCGTTGTCTTCCCCTATTTCTTGTTTTCGGGCGTGCTGGTGAGCCGTATTCGTCAACACACCCATGGTGTTGCCAATGACCATCCCAACGTCGAATTCATTGACGCTCCCTACCTCGGTGACCACAGCTACGTGCTGGACACGTTCCTTGAACGGGTGAACGAAGTGCTTGGAGGAGAAGCGGCCATGAACTGCTCGCTCTGCAAGTACAGAGCCCAAGTGCTGGGTTTCGAGCAGGAAGTGGGCTTGGAGCAGGCCAGTCACCACCACCATGTTGAGGGCCTTACTGAAGCCTGCAATCTGTGTGAGAGGGAGTGCACTGGCGCTTGCCAGCCTGATGGCGTCCCGATTCCGCTCGGCGGCGCTCATCACCACGACCACGACCACGGCCATGACCACGGCCACAGCCATGGGCATGAGCATGGACACCACCATCCCTATCCCCACGCAGAGCACCCCCTCGGCCCCAGCACACTGCGAGCCAGCTCACAAAAAGACACAACTGAGCCCAAAAGCTGAAGCAATTGAGACAAATTCCCATGCTCAGTCGTCTCTGTCTCAATGCGTCGCAAAAGACACGCAATCATTAGAGGGACTGATCAATGCCAGCGCCTGTGGAAAGAGCGGTCCCTTTTCCACAGGTTTGAGGCTGTTTTCCACGGCAAAGCCGCAAACGTTTAAGCGTTCACGGTGTGCCTGTGAATCATTCGGGTTCAAGCGCCAGGCGGTTGACAACTGAATCGTCGGCAGCCAAGAGGGGCACAACCTTCACAGAGCGCTGCCGGGAAGCAGGCAGGACCATGAGTCTCAATCAAGATCAGGATTCGATGGCATTCAGAAAGGCGCTTTGACGACAGGGGGTGAACTGTGGCTTCCTATCGGTGACTGAACACGCCTGAAAGGCTTGATGGACAGGAATCATCTCGAACGTTGCATCGACGCACAACCACCCAGCAGCGAGTCCGAATCGCCCTACGTGAGCCTTGAAGCAGAGATCCCTGAGGTTCTCTACGAAGGCATGAAGACGTTCATTGGCTCCAATCCCTCCTGGGACCAATACCAGGTGATGAGTTCAGCCTTGGCCCAGTTCCTCTTCCAGAACGGATGCTCGGAGAAAGCTGTGACGCAGCGGTACCTCGATGATCTCTTCAGCCGCAGTCGTTCGCAGGCCTGAGAGCCTCCAGGCAGGCACGACGGGTCACCGCCATCATCGTGAGTGTGGGGCTTTGCCACGCGGATGAAGGCCAGCAGGCTCCATCCACCACGAGCACATTCCTGCAGCGCCAGAGACGGTTGTAAGGGTCAACAACACTCGTGTCTTCACAAAGACCCATGGGTGCTCCGCCCACTTCATGGATGTAGTAACCCGGAGGCGGGGCGTCGTCTTGAACAGCGAGAGCGCCGCGAACGAAGGGTTCAACAAACGGAAAATGCAGCAAATCAGGGAGTGATGCGGGGGTTCCACCTGCCACACCGATGCAGTCCAAGATCGTGTCTTGCATGTGTGTCACCATCGCCTTTTCGTTAGCCCCCCAGCGGCAGCTGATCATGGGCATCGGCACCCCGAGCGGATCACAGCGATCAGACAATGTGACGCGATTGGTCTTGGAGGCCAACACCTCGCCATGGCCGATCAAAAACCCCAGGCGTTGATCCGGTTGCCGCTTGAGCCACCAGGGTGGATCAAAGCGATTGATCGCACCCCAGAGTCCATAGCCCCGTAGGAATGAGCGCCCCTTGCAATGGGCAGGATCATTGCCGAAAGGAAGAAAAAAGCTTCCCGCCCCGGACAGCACACTCGATGGATCGCGCTCCTGCATCGCCGTCCGCCCGGAGAGCGATGGCACTGAAAAGAAGCGGCAGCAAGACACATGATCCATCAGGCCTTGACCCAGCAAGCCAGAGGAATCATGGAAACCGCGGGAATTGTGGCTGTGCTCCGATTGCAGAAGCAACCGGAGGCTTGCGATGGTGGACGCGCACACCACGATCAGCTCAGCTTCGAGCAGGCGCTGTTCGCCACTGGAGCGGTCCACCACAACGACGGCTCTGGCTTTGTCCTGCCCGGGATGCAGCAGCAAATTCACAGCCATACAACCGCTGAGCACTTCCACCCGGCCTGTGGCCAGGGCTCGCCGCAGCGTTGAACCATTACTGCTGGACATGGGCCAGCGCGATGCGGAACCTGGAGGGCTGGCGGCAAAACCACGGGAGTGAATCAATGCAACATCCCGATCTCGAAGCAGGAGATTGCGGAAATGCTCTTCCTCCGGAAGAAAAGGCAAAGGCGACTCCAGTTGGCCATCGGGAAGATGCTGAAGACCGTCTCGGTTCCCTTTCACCTGAAACAAGCGCTCAAGAGCGCTGTAGTGAGGGTCGAGATCGCCGTGACCAATCGGCCAGCTTTGTCCGTACCCATCGAATTCAGCAGCCTTGAAGTCAAAGTCAGACAGGCGAAGGGTGATGCCTCCCCAGGTCAGGCTGCGGCCTCCCACCTGACGGCCCTGGGTCCAAAGAAAGGGTTGGTCCGCTGGCGTGCAGTAGGGATCTTGATATTCATCGGCGTACAGGGCCGGATTTTGCTTCCAGTACCCGGGATGTTGGGCTTGCCTTTGATGCCGGCCACTGAGCAGACCCTCCGCTCGACGCAGACTGTTCGCCGGTTCTGATCCGCGTGCCTGTTCAGGAGACCGGTCAGGGCCTGCTTCCACAACAAGCACGCGCACTCCTGCTTCGGCAAGGGTCATCGCAGCCACTCCCCCGGTGGCTCCGGAACCGATCACGATGGCCTCGAACGGATGGTGCGGCATTCGGTGAGAAGCAAACCATTTCTGGTCGCTTGATCGTTAGAAAAAAAACAGGGTTTGCGATTTTGGCTTCAACAACAAGCTGTACAAACGCTCTCCCTCGTGCAGAGACAATCGCACCACAATCGCAAGAAAGCAATAAAAAAACCCCACGACTGCGGGGCTTTTTGAAATTGGTGGCGGGGGGGAGATTTGAACTCCCGACCTTCGGGTTATGAGCCCGACGAGCTACCAGACTGCTCTACCCCGCGGTGACTCAATCACTATACAACTTGGTGTCGAACGACACCACGAATGTGATCGATCAACGCAGTTCCCCCTCCACCGCAAGGTGCACGCCAGGGTTGAGAACCAGCAATTGCTCTTCGAGCTCCTGAAGACCTGCTGGCGTGAGCCAATCCAATTGGCGCAACACGTGCAAAGCAACAGCTTGCTTGGCACGACGGGCTCCATCCACAACTTTGATGGCAACGCCGAGGCCGTCTCCTGTTCGGCTGAGGCACTGAACACCCTCGGCACCTCCCTTGCTGATGACCTGATTGTGGGAACGGCGCATCAGCTCGGTGTCGAAACGGCCCTCACCAGCCACAAGTTCGGGATGCGCCAGCATGGCGCGGCTGATTTGCTCCATTTCTGCATGGGTTGAGGCGCCCAGATGGGCATAGAGCAGGCCGATTTGAGCGAGTTGAAGCCTGAGGGTTGGCGCTCCACAGTCGTCCCGTTCTGCCACAAGCTCTTCCGCAGGCAAACCGAGCAGCTCAGCGACACGACGGTTGACTTCCTGCTGGACGGGATGATCGCCACGCAGGTAGGTGTCGAGAGGCCAACCCATCTTCTTGGCCGTGATTAAAAATCCGGCATGTTTCCCGGAACAGTTGTGTTCGAGAGGACTGCGAGCCCCAACGGGGATTGGGCATTGCAGATGGTCGCTCTCCAACTCGGCATTCCACAACAGCCGGAACGCCTCCCGAGCATGGGACGGGGTACCGGCATGAGAGGCACAGCTGATCGCGATTCCCCGCTCTCCACAGCTGTAAGCCTCCGATGCTCCACTGCTGAGCAGGGGCAACGCCTGAAAGGGCTTGAGCGCTGAACGCACGAATGTTTCATGGTCTGGCTCTCCGGCTCTCATCAGCACACGGCCGCGGCTGTCACAGACCACCACATGAACCCGATGACTGGATTCAATCGATGCACCTCGCCTGAGCTGCACGTTCAAAGGAGGGATGACGGGTGCGCGTGCTGAACCTCTGTATCCGGATGGAAGCGGCATAAAGAGACGAGTTCCCTCGAATTCAGAGAGCTTGACAGATGCTGGCGCCCCCGAGCATCAAGCCGGTGACCAGGGCCATGGCCCGAGCGAGGCGACCGAGAATTGGACGCACTTCGTGTTGAGCAAGCAGGAGATCACGCTCCCGCCAGGACAGAGGCTTCTCCCACACCTGACCGTCGTACCAGCCTGACTCTTCATATTCAACTTGCTCTGACAGCAAGCGTTTGTGCACATAACTCCATCCCAGCCATTGGCGCACCAACAGCAACATCGGCAAGACGAGTGCAGCAACACCCCCTGCCAAACAAAGCCGGATTGGATCGTGACGCAGAGTCCAGCTGCCACTCGCGACTAGAACGCTCACCGGTGAGATCAACAACCAGCTGATCAGAAGGGCCCGATCGAGATCATTCTGAGACTGGCATGGCCAAGTAAAAAACCAAGACCGGGTGAGCTCTGTGAATTCCTCCTGAGGACGCTGCTCAGGAGGCACAGGGCAGGACACGCTAGAGACCATTCCAGGACTCAGTCCTTTGAGGGATTTGAGGCTAAGTGGGGGCGACGCTGGCCGTGGCTCCAGAACGCCTCCAGGTCGTAATAACGGCGCTCGGTTGGCTGAAGAACATGAACAATCACCTCTCCGTAATCCAACAGGGCCCAACGTCCTTCGTTGATGCCCTCCTTGCGGAGCGGGAGGCGCTGCGCTTCGTCTTCGAGCCGATCTTCAACAGATCGGGCGATGGCGCGCACCTGAACATCGCTTTGCCCACCTGCAATCACCATCCAGTCGGCAAGGCTGGACACTTCATCAACGCGGATGAGCTGGATATCCACAGCCTTGCGGTCATCACAGGCCTCGGCTGCCAGTTCAGCCAGTTGCTCACTATCCATAGACGTTTTCACTCGTGACGGATTGACGGGACCCCTGCTGCTGAGCCATTTCAGCTCGAGCCTTGCTCGCACTCTTGCGCAGTGCCTCCAGGCGATCCTCGTAAAACCCCCTCTTCTTCTTTTTTCTGGTCTTCTCGACGAGATCCTTGAGGGCACCGCCGAGGCTTTTGTAGGCATTCGGAACGCTGTAACCGAAGCGGCAGGCGAGATCGATCGCACGCTCATCAGCAGCGATTGCATCACGCAAGCGCTTTTCAGCGTTGTTTTTGAGGTAGAGCCGGTATCCGGCAAATCCGGACAAGCCCAGGGCCATCACCAGCAACAACCCGTCTTGAACCCAGAGTTCACCGATGGCACCCCCGAGACCGATGGCAAGAGCAGCCATCTCCCAACCATCACGGGGAATGGTGTCGTTCTGAATCCGGCCCACCTCATGCCAGAAGAGCAAGTTGCGGTAGTCCAGCGCCAGGCTGTCCCAGGCATCGAGGTCAACCTGGATTTCCACTTCGTCGCGACCGATTTCCTCCAGCGTGATCAGAGCGGGATCCACCGCAGCAGCAGCCTCAACGAACACCCAGCTCTGCATCTCGGGGGGCAGCAGCCCCTTCAGGCGCTGGAGTTCGCTCATGATTGTCGTTGTTTCTCCTGACCCTCAAAGTTAGCGACTCGAGCGCACTAGGTGCCGGAATCTCAGCCTTGCCCATGGGCTGCGTGGGAGACTCATAAGGTTTGGCCAGTCACCATCTATGCCCAGGCGGAACGATCTGCAGCGCATTCTTCTGCTGGGTTCCGGGCCGATCGTGATTGGCCAGGCCTGTGAATTCGACTACTCAGGAACCCAGGCCTGCAAGGCCCTGAGAGCGGAAGGTTACGAAGTTGTTTTAGTCAATTCGAATCCCGCTTCGATCATGACCGATCCGGAAATGGCGGATCGGACCTACGTGGAACCTCTCACCCCTGAGGTCGTCACACGGGTGATCGAACGGGAGAGGCCGGATGCACTGCTTCCAACCATGGGGGGGCAGACAGCACTGAACTTGGCTGTTGCACTGGCAGAGAACGGCACGCTTGAGCGTTTCGGCATCGAGTTAATCGGTGCTGACCTCAAGGCCATCCGCAAAGCGGAGGATCGCCAGCTGTTCAAACAGGCGATGGAACGCATCGGCGTGAAGGTCTGCCCTTCAGGGATCGCATCCTCGATGGATGAAGCCAAGGCTGTGGGCGACTCCATCGGCTCATTCCCTCGCATCATTCGTCCGGCCTTCACGCTGGGAGGCAGCGGAGGAGGGATTGCCTACAACCCAGAGGAGTTTGATGCCATCTGCAAGAGCGGCCTTGATGCAAGCCCGGTTTCGCAAATTCTGATTGAGAAGTCACTGATCGGCTGGAAGGAGTTCGAACTCGAGGTGATGCGCGATCTCGCCGACAACGTCGTGATTGTGTGCAGCATCGAGAACCTCGATCCGATGGGAGTGCACACGGGGGACTCGATCACCGTGGCCCCCGCCCAGACGCTGACGGATCGGGAATACCAACGTCTCCGAGACCAGTCGATCGCAATCATCCGCGAAATCGGCGTAGCAACGGGCGGCAGCAACATTCAGTTTGCGATCAATCCAGCCGACGGCGAGGTGGTGGTCATTGAGATGAACCCCCGCGTCAGCCGATCATCAGCACTGGCCAGCAAGGCCACGGGGTTCCCGATCGCGAAGATCGCCGCAAAGTTAGCCGTCGGATACACCCTCGACGAAATTCTCAACGACATCACAGGCAAGACACCGGCCTGCTTTGAGCCAACGATCGACTACGTCGTTACCAAAGTCCCCCGCTTCGCCTTTGAGAAGTTCCGCGGATCGCCAGCTGTTCTGACCACAGCGATGAAATCCGTTGGCGAGGCCATGGCGATCGGACGATCGTTTGAGGAATCCTTCCAGAAAGCGCTGCGCTCCCTCGAGACAGGCCTTTCTGGTTGGGGAGGTGATCGACCGGAACCAACCGTTCAACCCGCTGAACTTGAGCGGTCCCTGCGCACTCCCTCCCCCGAGCGAATTCTCAGTGTGCGTGCCGCGATGATTGCCGGGCGGAGCGATACCGAGATCCATGCTCTCAGCAACATCGACCCCTGGTTCCTCGCCAAACTTCGCCAACTCATCGATGCTGAGAAACGACTCCTGCACGGCAAGCGTCTGGATCAGCTCTCAGGCGATGCCCTGCTCGAGTTGAAACAACTCGGTTTCTCTGATCGACAAATTGCCTGGCAGACCAGCAGCGATGAACTGGCAGTTCGCCAGCGGCGCAGCTCGCTCGCCGTTCTCCCCGTTTTCAAAACTGTCGACACCTGCGCTGCTGAATTCGCGTCCTCAACGCCTTATCACTACTCCACCTACGAAAGGCCCGTGGCTCAGATCACCGCCAGCGGAGATCTCACCATTCAGGCACCAGCTTCTGAAGTCACATCAGACCCGCGGCGCAAACTGATGATCCTTGGTGGTGGTCCGAACAGGATCGGCCAGGGCATCGAATTTGATTACTGCTGCTGTCATGCCTCCTTCTCCGCGCAGGCCCAGGGGTACTGCACCGTGATGGTGAACAGCAACCCGGAAACGGTTTCAACCGACTACGACAGCAGCGATCGTCTGTACTTCGAACCCCTCACTTTTGAGGATGTACTCAATGTGATTGAAGTCGAGCGGCCTGCAGGGGTGATCGTTCAATTCGGCGGTCAGACACCTCTCAAGCTTGCTCTTCCTCTTCTGAGATGGCTCAACACACCGGAGGGACAGTCCACCGGCACGCAAATTTGGGGAACAACGCCTGAATCGATCGATCTGGCCGAAGACCGTGAACAATTCGAAGCCATCTTGCGGCAGCTGGACATTCGTCAACCGCGCAATGGCCTGGCACGCAGTGAAGAGGAGGCCAGAACTGTTGCGGAAACGGTCGGCTACCCCGTGGTGGTTCGCCCTTCCTACGTTCTGGGCGGTCGCGCCATGGAGGTCGTCTACGACGAGCACGAACTCAATCGCTACATGAACGAAGCGGTTCAAGTTGAACCCGATCATCCAGTGCTCATCGACCAATACCTCCAAAACGCCATTGAGGTCGATGTGGATGCCCTGTGCGATCACGAGGGCACGGTCGTGATCGGGGGGCTGATGGAACATATCGAACCAGCAGGCATCCATTCCGGTGATTCAGCCTGCTGCCTCCCCTCCGTCTCCCTGGGGACTGAAGCGCTCAACACCATCAAAACCTGGACCAAAGCCCTGGCACTGCGTCTGAACGTGCGTGGACTGATCAATCTTCAGTTCGCCGTGCAACGAGCCGAAACCGGTACAGAAAAGGTGTTCATCATCGAAGCCAATCCGAGGGCGTCACGAACCGTTCCGTTCGTCGCCAAAGCGACGGGAGTGCCCCTTGCTCGCATTGCAACACGGCTGATGGCTGGAGAAAGTCTCAGCCGTGTTGGCGTGTTGGACGAACCATGTCCCCCCCTCCAAGCGGTCAAGGAAGCCGTTCTCCCCTTCAGACGTTTCCCAGGCGCAGACTCGCTTCTTGGCCCTGAGATGCGCTCCACAGGCGAAGTGATGGGCTGGGCTCCGAATTTCGGAATGGCTTACGCCAAGGCTGAGATCGCAGCGGGTGATGCTCTGCCCACGGAGGGGACGGTGTTTCTTTCAACGCACGATCGCGATAAACCGGCCTTGATACCGGTGGCAGAGCGTTTGATCGCACTTGGTTTTGAACTGATCGCCACCTCAGGGACCGCCCAGACCCTTGCCAAAGCAGGGCTGAAGGTCACCCCCGTCCTCAAAGTGCATGAAGGCAGGCCAAACATTGAAGACCAGATCCGCTCCGGAGGAGTTCAGTTGGTCATCAACACTCCCATTGGCCGCCAGGCAGCGCACGATGATCGCTATCTCAGGCGAGCCGCCCTCGACTATTCCGTGCCCACACTCACCACTCTTGCTGGTGCACGCTCTGCCGTTGAGGGGATCGAGGCACTGCAGTCCCATCAACTCGACATTCACGCCCTACAGGATGTTCATGCAGGGGGTGAGTCCCGGTAAGGTCACTGCAGCTTGACCAAATGCAGTGATCATCAGCACTCCCTCGCAAACATCACCAGGCAGCGACTGCCGCGAGGCTTTCAGGGCTGCCTATGAGAACCGCTACACCTGGGACCCTGGCTTTTCCGGTTACAGCGGGCGTTGCATCTGGCAACAGGGAGACCGCAGCGTCGAGGGACGCTTCGAGGTTGGTGCCGATCTGAAGGCCAAGGTGACTGGTATTGATGATGCGGAAGTGGAAAAGGCGATGGCGTCCCAGCTCTGGGAAGTGGCCATTCACAGGGTTCGACGATCCTTCGATCAGGTGCACGGCGACAACACATTCACCGCGGGCTCAACGACCGATGAAGGTCTCGAAGTTCTGATCGGTGGCAAGGGGGAAGGAGACCGCTACCGCATCAAAGACCGGGTCGTGACCATGGTTCATCGCCATATCCACGGCACCGTGGTCACCATCCACACCGGCAGCACAACCGACACAGGATCCGGATATCTCAGCCGCACTTACACCAGTCAGTACGCAGACCCATCCACTGGCGAAGCCCGTGGTGGACTGAGCCGTTTTGAAGACACCTTTGTGCCACTGGAGAACAAAGGTCCCTGGATTCTTGAGCAACGGGTGATCAGCACCGATGCCCAGGGCGACTCGCCAGCCAGCACGCAGACGTTCCGCTTTCTCGACTGCTCCAGCCTTTGATGTCTGCTCTGATCGCCGCCCTGGCGAGTCTCAGCCTCGCGGACATCAGTTCGTTTGTCTGGGGACCCGCAACCCTCGTGCTCATCGCTGGAACGGGGCTCTATCTCATGGTGGGCCTGCAAGGCATGCCGCTGCGTCGTTTGGGATTCGCCCTGAAGGCGATGGTGGCGTCCATTGGATCGGGGAAGACGTCGGATCAATCTGAGGACGGGGAGGTGAATGCCTTCCAGGGACTGATGACAGCACTCGCTGCAACGATCGGCACGGGAAACGTGGCAGGAGTCGCAGCGGCGATTGGGGCCGGTGGGCCGGGTGCCGTGTTCTGGATGTGGATCGCTGCACTCCTCGGTGTCGCCACCAAATACGCCGAGTGCATGGTGGCGGTGCAGTATCGCGAGATCGATGCCCTGAACACCGTTGTCGGAGGCCCGATGTACGCCATCCGCAATGGTCTCGGTCGCCGGTGGGGCTGGCTGGGAGTCGTTTTCGCCTTGTTTGGCACCCTGGCTGGATTTGGAATCGGCAATGGGGTTCAAGCCCATGAACTTGCAAGCGTTCTCAGCAGCTACGGCGTTCCGCCCCTGGCGACAGGAATCGGCATGGCACTGATCACCTTTGTGGTGATCGTGGGTGGAATCCGCCGCATCGGTCGCGTGGCCGGTGTGGTGGTGCCGGTGATGGCTGGGTTTTATGTGATCAGCGCCCTGGTGATTCTTCTTTTGCACATCAGCGAGATCCCAGCGGCACTTCAGCTGATTGTGCAAGATGCCTTCACAGGCAGGGCAGCAGCGGGAGGGGCCGTGGGCCTGGTGATCCAGAAAGGTATCGCACGAGGTGTGTTCTCCAATGAAGCTGGCCTCGGCACAGCTCCGATCGCACAGGCATCAGCACGTCCTGGAGACCCGGTGCTTCAGGGTGCCGTGGCCATGCTGGGAACTGTGATCGACACGCTGATTATTTGCACAATGACGGCGCTCGTGATTGTGATCAGTGGTCGCTATCTAGACAGTGAACAAGGTGTGATGTTGACCAAAAGCGCATTTGATTGGGCCCTGCCTGGAAGCGGCCATCTCGTGAGCTTTGCCACCGTCACGTTTACGGCTACCACCATTCTCGGCTGGAGCTTCTACAGCGAACGCTGTCTCGAATTCCTTGCGGGTGTGCGACCGATTCGCTGGTTCCGCCTGATCTGGGTGGCGGTGGTCGTGATTGGAGCCACCGCCAGCTTCGATGTTGTTTGGTTGATTGCCGACATCCTCAATGGATTGATGGCTATTCCCAATCTTCTGTCTTTGCTGCTTCTCTCCCCAGTGATCTTCAAGCTCACCAGGGATTACAACTTCAACCGTTCTCAGGCAGAGGAGTGACGTTTTTCAGACGATCATTCAGCTGCATCGCCATGGTCTGACGTCCGACGGCCAGAACCTTGAGGGTGTCTTCATGCATCCTCAACTGTGCGTCGGCCACTTGCATCCCCCTGACAAGCTCCTTGAGTTCGTCGGGCAAGGCATTGAGGTCATAACGCTTGCCTTCAAAGGTCAGAACGGGGTTGTCGTTCGGAGTAGTAGTCATCGCTGCTCTGGAAAATTCAGTCGAAACTTACGTAACTTAGCGCTGCCGATCACGAATCATCTGTCGTTCACACAGTTCGCGATAACGGCCGTTTTGCTGCATTAAGGCGTCATGGGTTCCCTGCTCGATGATCGAGCCATTCTCGAGAACAACGATCCGGTCGGCCTCCTGCACCGTTGCCAGTCGATGGGCGATCACTAGAACTGTGCGGCCGCGCATGGCCTGACGAAGCCCAACCTGTACAGCCGCTTCCGCTTCAGCATCCAGCGCACTGGTGGCTTCATCGAGGAGCATCACCGCGGGATCTCCAAGAACGGCGCGGGCGATGGCAATGCGCTGGAGCTGTCCCCCGGACACATTGGTTCCCCTCTCCTCCAGATGGGTCGCGTATCCCTGCGGGAGCTTGATGATGAAATCATGCGCATTGGCCAAACGGGCCGCTTCCATGACCTGCTCCTGGCTCGCTGCTCGACCGAAGCGAATCGCTTCAGCAATGGTTCCTGAAAACACGCTGCTCCGTTGCGGAACGAGAGCCACCTGCTGACGCAGGTCCCGAGCCTTGACCAGGGCGAGATTCTTGCCATCGAGCAAAACCTCACCCCGCTGTGCCGTGTTGAAGCGCAGCACCAATGAAAACAGTGTGCTCTTGCCAGCCCCCGATGGCCCCACCAAAGCGACAACAGTTCCCGCGTCAATCGTGAGGTTCAGGTCATGCAGAACGGGTTGATCGGGGCGATAACCGAACTGAACATGTTTGAAGACGAGATCACCACGCAAGCGGTCAAGAGCAAGAGCAGGGTTGGGATCGGCCGGTTCAGACGGCTCCTTCTCAATCGCCCGCAAACGGCGCAACGAAGCCTGGCCCTGCTGAAACTCGTTGTAGTTCGTGGTGAGGTGGGCAATGGGATCGATCAGCACCACTAAACCGGTCACGTAACTGGTCAGCCCTTTGCTGTCGAGATCTCCATTGCTCAGCCTGTAAGCCGCAAGCACGAGAACCACCGCAATACCCAGAACCTCGATGATGCCGACGACCGGATGTTGGAGAGCGACCAGCCGGTATGTGTTGTAGCGGGCCCGCCTGTGCTGATCGATCTCTTGTTCGAAGCGGCCCTGCAACCAAGGTTCGGCCGCGAAAGCGCGAACAAGAGGCAAGCCCTCAATCGCCTCACCCAGAAGTCCGGCCAACTCACTCACCTTTTTCTGACTGCGTTCAGTGGCGGCCATGACCCTTCCACCGAACAGACTGATCAACCACACGATCAACGGCGCCAGCAGAAGGATCGCGAGGGTGAGTTTCCAGTCGAGCCAAAGCATGTAGCCGAGCACAGCCACAAGCTGAAGGGCACTGGGGATCGTGTCGTGGAGAGTTTTGTAGATGACTTCGCTGACGCGGTCGGCGTCTTCAGTCAGGCGATAGGTGAGGTCCCCAGCGGAAAGCTTCTCGAGGGCACCGAGTTCCACCTGCTGCAGCTGCCGAAAGAGATCCCTGCGCAGGCTCTGGCTCACCTGCAGTGCCGGACCAGCCAGCAGAGAGTCTTGGGCGAATTGAGCAAGCTTCTGCAGCAGAAACACCACCAGAACCAGGCCGATCACCGGAAGCACAACCGCGAGATCGCCAGAGCCGAGAGCAGGAATCAGGCGTCCAACCAGATCCATCAGCAGCGGCCAGCTGCCGACGAAGAGGATCATGCTGATGGCCCCCCAAAGCAGCTGGATGGAGTGCGGGCGCAGAAGAGGAAGAAGTCTGCGGAATCCGGCTTCGGAAGGGTTCAGCATCAGTGCACACTATCAATGGCATCTGGACGAACTGCCGCAATGAAGCTCGATCAATTCCTCAAATGGCAGGGATGGGTTGCCACTGGCGGGGAAGCCAAGCTGCGCATCCGTGATGGGCAGGTGCAGGTCAACGGCAGTGTGGAATCCAGGCGAGGACGGCAACTGATGGCTGGAGATCGTGTTGAACTCGGTGGAGAAAGCGCCACTGTTCCCGAAAATCCTCAGGCTGGGCCGTAAGTTGGCTGCTGCTGAGCAGCAGAGGAAGCAAGCGTGCGCAAACCGGTGATCGCAGGAAACTGGAAGATGCACATGACCTGTGCCCAGACCCGGGATTGGATGGGCACCTTCCTACCCCTTATCTCCGAGACCCCGGATGACCGCCACTTGGTAATCGCTCCACCGTTTACGGCGATCAGCACGCTTGCGGATGTTGGAGCTGGCAGTCGGGTTGAAATCTCCAGCCAGAATGTTCACTGGGAAGGGCATGGGGCTTACACGGGTGAAATCTCGCCGGCCATGCTTCAAGAGCACGGCGTGCGCTACGCCATCGTTGGCCACAGCGAGCCACGCAAATACTTCAGCGAAAGCGACGAACAGATCAATCATCGGGCCCGTTCAGCACAGGCGCACGACTTGATTCCCATCGTCTGCGTCGGCGAAAGCGATGAGCAGCGCAGCCGCGGTGAAGCGGAACGGGTGATCCGTCGACAGGTGGAGCAGGGCCTGGAAGGTCTCGACCCGCAACGCCTGGTTGTGGCCTACGAACCGATCTGGGCCATCGGTACAGGAAAAACCTGTGAATCGGCGGAGGCGAATCGGATCTGTGGATTGATCCGCAGCTGGGTTGGTTCACCTGATCTGATCATTCAATACGGAGGATCGGTGAAGCCAGCCAACATCGATGAGCTCATGGGCATGAGCGACATTGATGGTGTGCTGGTTGGAGGCGCTTCGCTCGATCCAGAAGGTTTCGCCAGGATCGCGAATTACAAAAAAGGCTGATCCAACGATGCGCCATCCCACCTGCTGGGGCCGCAGACCAGCTGTCATGGGGGTGATCAACCTCACACCCGATTCCTTCAGCGATGGAGGACAGTTCAACAGTGCCAAGCAGGCCAGAAAAGAGGCTGATCGGCAGATCAACGATGGTGCCGACGTGCTCGATCTCGGTGCCCAGAGCACTCGACCTGGGGCCGAAGAAGTGGGAGAGGAGGAGGAGCTCAAACGTCTGATCCCGTGCCTCCAAGCCATCAGACGCGACCATCCCGATGTGATCATTTCTGTGGA
This sequence comes from Synechococcus sp. CS-197, assembly GCF_025128215.1. Classification (NCBI taxonomy): domain Bacteria; kingdom Bacillati; phylum Cyanobacteriota; class Cyanophyceae; order Synechococcales; family Synechococcaceae; genus Synechococcus; species Synechococcus sp. CS-197. The sequence goes on from NZ_JAHLZC010000011.1 coordinate 29,137, forward strand.
CACCTTTCTCGCTGCTGTGGCCACAGCAGCGCTTGAAGCAGGTGCTGACTGGATCAACGACGTGAGTGGAGGCCGGCGCGATGCAGGCATGCTTCCTTTGATCGCGGACGCGGGCTGTCCTTACGTGCTGATGCACAGCAGGGGAGACAGCGCTTCGATGGACACCTGCACCAATTACGGCAGCGAGGGTGTGGTGAACGCAGTCCGACGAGAACTGCGGGAGAGCACCGAGCGGGCCTTGAGGCAAGGAGTGAAAGCAACGCAACTCATCTGGGATCCAGGCTTGGGATTTGCCAAAGACAATGAACAAAACCTTGAACTGATTCGCCAGCTCGAAGAATTCCAACGGGATGGCATTCCCCTGCTGCTGGGGCCCTCTCGAAAACGTTTCATCGGCGCGGTTCTAAACCAGCCACGACCCAAAGCACGCATCTGGGGTACCGCAGCGGTCTGTGCCCGTGCCCAGGCTGCAGGCGTTCATGTGTTGCGGGTTCATGATGTCGGTCCAATCCATCAGGTGGTGAGCATGGGCGAAGCCGTGGCTCGGAACACCTGATTGGCTCCGCTAGAACAGAGCTCCTTTCGAGTTTCAGACACCCATGACAGCGGAGCATGCGCTCACCCTTCTTTACGACGGCGGATGCCCACTTTGTGTGCGGGAGGTTGAGTTCCTACGCCGAAAAGATCAAGGCCAAACAATGCAGTTCGTAGACATTAATGCTGCTGATTATTGTCCTGAAACTTGGAGCGGGATCACTTACCGCCAGGCCATGGCCCGAATTCATGCCATCGATGCCGAGGGAACGGTTCTCAAAGATGTCGCTGTGTTTCGCGCTGCTTATCGCTTGATTGGTCTGGGCTGGATCTACGCACCAACCAAGTGGCCGCTCATTGGTCCGGTCATCGATGCCGTCTACACGGTTTGGGCCCGCTACCGACTGCTGATCACCAGACGACCTTCATTGGATCAGCTATGCAACGAACGTTGTGAACGAACCGGGGCATGAACCCCGGTTCGATTTGACGGCCCTCACGCTGCAGGAGTAACTCCTTCGATCCGATCCTCAACCTCCTGATAAAGCTCTTGGAGTTGTTGGATGTTTTCGTCAGACGTTTCCCAGTATCCGCGGCCATTAACCTCGAGGAGTGTACCGACGATACGCCGGAAACTGTGAGGATTCAACTCCAACAAACGCTTACGCATCTCCGGATCGTTGATGAACGTTTCGTTCGCTTCCTCATAGACGAAGTTATCAACAGCTCCACTGGTGGCACTCCATCCGAGGGTGAAGTTAAGACGCTTGGCCACTTCACGAACGCCCTCATAACCAGAATCGAGCATGCCTTCATACCACTTGGGGTTGAGGAGCTTGGTCCTTGAATCCAGGCGAATGGTCTCACTCAAAGAGCGCACCTGAGCATTGGCAGTTGTCGTGTCAGCGATGTAGCTGGTCGGAGCTTTGCCGTCGTCACGCAGACCCTTGATCAGTTTTGTTGGGTCACTATCGAAATAGTGGCTCACGTCCGTCAGTGAAATCTCTGCTGAGTCGAGGTTCTGGAACGTGACATCAGCTGTTTTCATCACATTTTCAAAGACGTCACGCTTCTGATTCATCTCGCCAGGATTGTCTGCGTTGAATGCAAACGTTTTCCTGGAAAGATACATCTCCTGCAACTCACCTTCTTCTTCCCAGGTGCTGTTTTCAACAGCAAGGTTGACATTCGAGCTGTAACTTCCGCTGGCATTCGAGAAGACCCTGCAAGCAGCATCTCGGAGTGACGTGCCTTCCTTCTCAGCTTGCTCCAAAGCATGGCGACGGACAAAATTCTGCTCAAGAGGCTCATCAGCCTCAGCAGCCATCTTCACAGCCTGGTCGATCAACGCCATCTGATTGATGAACAGATCACGGAAAACACCGGAACAGTTCACCACCACATCAATCCGAGGGCGACCCAACTCTTCAAGGGGAATCAACTCAAGCTTGTTGACCCTGCCCACGGAATCAGGCATTGGCTTGACACCAACGAACCAGAGAATCTGCGCAAGAGATTCACCATAGGTTTTGATGTTATCCGTACCCCAAAGAACACAGGCAATCGTTTCTGGCCACGTGCCCTGTTCTTCGCGCTGACGCTCAATCAGCTTATCGACCACACCTTTTGCTGCTGCAACAGCTGCACGGGTTGGGATGGCCTGAGGATCAAGGGCATGGATGTTCTTACCGCTGGGAAGAACACCTGGGTTACGGATTGGATCACCACCAGGCCCCGGAAGCACATATTCACCGTCGAGAGCCTTCAGCAGACTTTCCATCTCCATATCGGCACAGATCTGTCCCAGACAGAAGCGCAAATAGGCGAAAAGCTTGTCGAGTTCTGTGGAATCAATGCTGGTGAAGCCGGCTGCACAACAGGCTCTCAACCAGGGGGTCGGCAGCTTGAAGCCGAACTTGGTCAGCAGATCAAGAAGCCATCCGAAATTACCGCGCATATTCACTCGACCATCGAGCCCTGTGAGGGAGCGAACCATCGAGCCAATCGCAGCACGCGATGTTTCGGTGATCGTTCGGTTCAGCTCGACATCGGAGAGAACACCTTCATCATTTCCCCGATAGATGTCCTCGATGCTGCGCCCCATCGCTTCGGCCAACAGTCCTGGCAGTGAGCGAAGGCCATCTTCCTCACGCTCCAGCGCAGCGATATTCACAAGGGTGGCCACCGCTTCTTCGGCGGTGGGGGGCTTGCCGATGGTGTGAAGACCGCAGGGAAGCAGGCGGCTCTCAATCTCCATCAACTGGCGATAAACAGCACCAACAAGAGCATCCCGACCTTCAAGCTCAAGGGATGCCGCATCCTCCTCAGGAAGATCAACATCTTTATCGAGGTTGCACTGACGGGCCGTTTCAACAATCGTGTTCACGATCTGCACGCCGCGACCGCCTTCACGCAGTTGCTGATAAGAGCCAACCAGCTCGCCAAGTTCCTTGAGGCCTTTATATAAACCAGCGTTTTCAGCTGGCGGCGTGAGGTAGCTGATCGTGGAGGCATAGCCCCGACGCTTGGCGATCGTGGCCTCAGAAGGGTTGTTTGCCGCGTAGTAATAGAGATTCGGCAGAGACCCGATCAATGAATCCGGATAACAGGTTTCACTCATGCCCATCTGCTTACCGGGCATGAACTCGAGCGAACCATGGGTCCCGAAATGGAGCACAGCATCAGCGCCCCAAACCTTCTCGAGATAGGTGTAGTAGGCAGCGAAGCCATGGTGAGGACTCGCACTGCGGGAGTAAAGCAGGCGCATCGGATCGCCTTCGTAACCGAATGTGGGCTGCACCCCCACAAACACGTTGCCGAAGTGACGGCCGTAAATCAGCAGGTTCTGCCCGTCGCTGTTCAGATTTCCGGGAGGCTTGCCCCAGTTCTCTTCCAAACGCTCGGAGTAAGGAGTGAGCCGCTCATACTCCTCAACACTCATGCGGTGGGCGATTGAAAGCTCCGGTGCCCCCTGCATGGCTTCAGGGTCATTGATCACCGCTTCCATCAGGGTTTTGGAATCACGCGGTAGATCCTGAATGTCATATCCCTTCGCCTTCATCTCTTCGAGAACGCGATGAATGGATCCGAACACGTTGAGATACGCGGCGGTTCCAACATTTCCCTTGTCTGGAGGAAAGCTGAACACAGTGATCGCCAGTTTCTTCTGCTGACGCGGCTTGATGCGCAGAGATGACCAGCGGATCGCCCGTTCAGCGATGGCGTCAACCCGATCTTGGAGGGTGTGGGCCTTGCCGGTTGCATCATCACGGCCGGAAAGAACAATGGGCTCGATGGCACCATCCAGCTCAGGAATCGCGATCTGCAAGGCCACCTGCACGGGGTGGAGGCCAAGATCACTCTCCTCCCACTCTTGCGTGGTCTGGAAGACCAACGGCAACGCCACCATGTAGGGACGGTTGAGCTTTTTGAGCGACTCAATCGCCTTCGGGTGATCTTGGCGGGCCGGACCACCAACCAGGGCGAAGCCAGTCAGCGACACAATGCCGTCGACCAAAGGCTGCTCTTGGTTGAGGGGGTCATAGAAAAAGGCGTTGACCGGCTTGGAGAAATCGAGACCACCGCAGAAGATCGGAATCACTCTTGCGCCCCGAAACTCAAGTTCCTGGATGACGGCGACGTAGTGCGCGTCATCGCCGGTCACGATGTGACTGCGCTGCAACACCAAACCGATCACCGGTCCCTTGCGGGCCTCATCAGACAGATCAGGCCGGCTCGAGGTCCAGTTGAGGTATTCCTTGAGGTCCTCAAACATCGTGGGGGCCAGGGGATGCCAGATGCCCAGATCGGGGAACACCTCGGGCTCCGCCACCTCCATGACCGGACGCTCCTCGCCCTCAGCTGCTGGGAAGACGTACTTGTCGGCCAGCATCAGCAGGAAATTCCTGAGGTTTTCGGGCGTACCTCCCAACCAGTACTGAAAACTGAGCATGAAGCTGCGTGCATCCTGCGCCTTCTCCACGGGGAGGTATTTGAGGACCGTCGGAAGCGTGTTGAGGAGCTTGAGCATGGCGTCCTGAAAACCAGCACCACCGGCTTCCTTCCGCTTTTTCATGAAGCCGGCAATGGCGCTCTTGCTCTGCCCAAGCTGCGCCATTGAAAAGGAGCCAAGCTTGTTGAGGCGCATCACCTCTGGCATCGAGGGGAAGACCACAGCAGCCTTGAGTCGATCGCGATGGGGAGCGACAGCCTCAACCACTTTCTGCGCTAGGTCCTCAATGAAAATGAGGGAGGCGATGAACACATCGGCCTCGCTGACATCACGCTTGAAATTCTCGTAGTTGTCGGGATCGCGGAGTTCCTCGATCAGATATCCACAAAGGTCGATGCCCAGATCTCCCTCCGCAGCATTCAATGCGGTGGCGGCCTGGGTCAGTGCGTTCTGGTACTGGGGCTCAAGAACCACGTACACCGCCTTCATGACGGACTTGTGGTTTTGACCCTCCACAGGAGCAACGCGACGATCAGCGGAGCGGACCTGTGTGAACATCTGCACTCTTTGAGCAATGTGAAGAACATTACGGTGAGGTGAGCTCGCGGTGCGAGTGTTTAAGCGCTGGTGTTACAAGTCGCCCTCGAGCCCATAGGCTCAAGCCAGTGATTGCAGTGCCATGAGTTCAGCGGCGGGTGGATCGATCCCGGTGGTGGTCACCGGAGCCCTCGGAAGGATGGGTGCTGAAGTGATCCGTGCCGTCCAAGCCGCGGAAGACTGTCGTCTCGTGGGTGCTGTGGACACCACGCCCGGCACCGAGGGGCAGGATGTGGGCGAGCAGCTTGGGCTCGGCCCCCTCGATGTGGCCGTGACCGCTGATTTGGAAGGGTGCCTGTGTGCCTGCAGCCAAGCCGTTCGCGATGACGGTCGAGGCCAGGGAGCCGTGATGGTGGACTTCACGCATCCCTCGGTTGTCTACGCCAATACCCGCGCAGCGATTGCCTATGGCGTGCACCCCGTGATTGGCACGACTGGGCTCTCACCGCAGCAAATGAATGACTTGAGCGACTTCGCGCGCAAAGCATCCATCGGCGGCGCTGTGATCCCCAATTTTTCGGTGGGTATGGTTTTGCTGCAGCAGGCTGCTGCTGCTGCGGCACGTTTTTATGACCATGCCGAGCTCACGGAGCTTCATCACAACCGCAAGGCCGATGCACCCAGCGGTACGTGCATCAAAACGGCTGAACTCATGGAGGAGCTCGGCAAAACCTTCAACCCTGAAGAGGTCGAAGAGCATGAATCCCTGGAAGGGAGCCGCGGTGGTCGCCGCCCCAGCGGACTCCGCCTCCATTCCCTCCGCCTGCCGGGTTTGGTCGCGCACCAGGAGGTGATGTTTGGAGCACCAGGCGAAACGTATACCCTGCGCCACGACACGATCGATCGCTCGGCTTACATGCCAGGGGTTCTGTTGTGTGTGCGTCGGGTGCGTCAACTCGAAGGGCTGGTGTACGGCCTGGAACGCTTGATCTGATCGACGATGCTTCTGCCTCTGCGACCGGGAGAACTGCAGCGTCTGATTCCGGCAGTCGCCACGGGAACGCAGTTCAAAGCAACTCTTGGCAACCCCCGCAAAATCCTTCAGCGCTTGCTGATCTCAGGGATTGGCGGAGTTATCACCCTTCTTATCAGCCAAAGCCTGTCGTTCAACCGCTGGGGGTCGGTCTGGCTGATCGCAGGGGTGGTCCTTCTCCTCTACATCCTCTGGGGGCCCATTATTGAAGCGGGGCGCCGCAATGCTGAGCTGCGTCGCTACCCGGCAGCGGCTCTCTTCGAAGGCGAAGTTGCGGAGGCGTTCACCGAGGAACGCGTGGAGAACCAGCGTGAACAGGCCGATGCCAATGGACGCCTTGAACTGGTTGAAAGCAGACGAACCTGGATGGTCCTCGAGCTTGCCGATGAGGATGGTTATCTCGGAAGGATCAGCTTCCCGATGACCAAGTCCCACGGCCTGATCCGGGCAGGACTGGTGATCAGATGCATCGTGCTCAGTGATCGCAAGGATTTCAGTCGCTTGGGTGCGCTCTCGGATGCCTGGTTGCCCGAGGTCCGTCTCTGGATTGGCGACTACCCGTTCTTGCTGAGGCCTGCATTCGAAGACCTTTGCCGACTGCGCCTACGCCGATGAGCTGGCAGCTGAAATCAGAAGTTCTGAAAAGATGCGTTACGCTATGTAAAGACGCCTGAGACACATGTCTGAAGTACCTGCCAACGCTCCTGTCATTCGCGGCGCCACTGTGACCACCGAAGACGGCGGTCGTTTGAATGCGTTTGCCACTGAGCCCAGAATGGAAGTGGTGGACACCGAAAGTGGTTGGGGCTTTCACGAGCGCGCCGAAAAGCTGAACGGACGCATGGCCATGCTCGGCTTCATTGCTCTGCTTGCAACTGAGCTCGCCCTCGGCGGCGAAGCCTTCACCCGCGGCCTTCTGGGCATCGGCTGATTCCTTGCCAGTTCCGATGGCAACGGACCGGATTCTGATCGTGGGAGCCGGTCCTACCGGTTCCCTTCTCGCTTTGGGTCTTGCCCAACAGGGCTTTCAAGTCTTGTTGATCGATCAACAAGCGCGTCCTGATCTTGTTGAACGGAGCCGGGCCTATGCCCTGACCCATTCCTCGAGACGTTTGTTGCAACGTCTCAATCTCTGGGAACAACTCCACCAATTTTCCTCTCCCTTCGACTCTCTTCGCCTCGACGACAGAGTTCTGGGATTAACGGCCTGGTTCCGCCGCGGTGATCTCAGAAGCGGTAATCGAAGGTTTGAATCAATCGGCTGGATCCTGGATCACAAGCCGCTGATGGCGGAACTCCTGGATCAGTTGGACTCCAACGCGTTGGTTGAGCTTCATTTCAACGCTGATGAAGTCAGCTGCCGCCACTTTCAGCAACAGGCTGATTGGATTGTCGCCGCTGATGGTGCTTATTCAACACTGCGGAAATCCAGAGCCATGACTTTCTGGACGCATGCCTATCAACAGGGGTGCATGACCGCCAAGGTCTCCCTCGAAGGTGCGCAGGAACGCTGCGCCTACGAATTGTTCCGGGCTGAAGGACCCATGGCTGTCTTGCCCCTCGGAGGCAGCGATTATCAGGTGGTTTGGAGTGCACCTCTTCAGCACTGCCGCCAACGGACGCAGCTTCAACCGCAACAACTGCTGCAGCAACTGGCAGCGATCCTTCCTTCGGGGCTCCGTCCAACAGCTCTTTTGGATCGACCTGGGGCATTCCCCCTGGAACTCAGCCTCGCACCCCGACTCAACAGTTCGAATCTGCTGTTGGTGGGTGAGTCAGGCCATCGCTGCCACCCCGTTGGTGGACAGGGTTTGAACCTCTGCTGGCGCGATGTGAGCGATCTGCTCGATCTCACGGCATCGAAAAGGATCAATGGTTCCCTGCCAGCGCATCTGGGGCGCCTCTACAGCTGGCGACGGCTCACGGATCTAATCGGTGTGTTGATCTCCACAGACCTTCTGATCCGCCTGTTCTCCAATCGTCAGCCGCTGATGCTGCCGATGCGGTTTCTGATCATCAAGCTCCTAGCGCACGCACGGTGGATTCGTCGCATCAGCCTGTCGGCCATGACGGATGGTCCTGGCACATTGTGGTCCCGCTTGCCAGAGTATGAGCAAAGGATTGCCCGCCATGGTGATCAGCAGCGATCCCCAACCCCAGCCGAGCCCCGCTCTACTCAGTTTTCTTCAGCAAAAAATGGGGCTGAGTGACAACGCAATCAATCTGGGACTGCGCCAAGCAGCCCTGGAGCAGGCTCCTCTCCCTGTGGTGCTTTGGAGCTTCGGCCTGCTCAACCTCAACCAATATCAGGATGTTCTGAACTGGCAATACCAGCACGAGTGAGCGATCACCCGTAAATAATGAGGGATTCCACTGGAACCCCCTCAGGCAGTTTCGCCCGGCCAGCAAGATCCGCGAGTTCGATCACGAATCCACACCCCACAAGCTCTCCGCCGGCCTTGGTCACCAATTCAGCCGATGCCGAGGCCGTGCCACCGGTCGCCAGCAGGTCGTCCACAAGCAACACCTTCGGGTGATCAGACAGAGCATCAGCGTGGATCTCCAATCGATCACTGCCGTACTCCAAGGTGTAGTCGATACCGATCACCTCTCCAGGCAATTTGCCTGGCTTTCGAACCGGCACGAACCCCTTGCCTAATTGCGTTGCCAGCGCAGTTCCAACGATGAACCCCCTGGATTCGATGCCCACGATCAGATCCGGTTGCCATCGATCACACACAGCAACCAGGCGTTGGATCACCTCATGCCAACCAGCGGGGTCCCGAAGCAGGGGGGTGATGTCACGGAACAGGATTCCAGGCTTCGGAAAGTCGGGAATATCGCGAACGTACTGACGAAGATCCAAGAGGTGGTGACGGAAAGGCCTCAACCCTGGCATCATCGCAGCCATGACCGATGTTTCAGTTCCGGCGGTGTCCGATCCGTCTCAACCCGAAGCCGTTCTGGGCCGACGGGCTCTCGAGCGCCTGGATCTTCTGTTGCTGACCTTGGAGTCCCTGGATCTCAATGGTGGGGAATCCACGCTGTGGGCAACCCGTCAACTGGGGTTTGAGACGGTCTTTCCCAATCGCGTCGAACTCTGGAAGCGACGTTGCCACAACCCCCTGAGGCGATCACCACGCCGTGGATCCCTCGCAGCTGTTGAAACGGAAGCCCTGATCCGTATTCTCTGCACCATGGCGGATCGGCTCTACCCGTTCCTCCATCAACTGCTGTCGAGCAGGGAACCTGCAGAGCTCACAGACCAACGCTGGGCCCTGCTGAATCAGCGCCTTAAAGACCTGATTGAAGAGCGTATGAACCTTCGCAGGGGAGCGATTCAGCGCCTTCTTGATGGTCAACAGGCCATGCCCCTGCAGCGCCAACTCGTGCTCACCCTGGCCCTCGCGGCCGGTCCTGGTGGAGTCGATCGGCTCCGCGCCAGCCTTCTCGATCCGACCCCCTGATGGTGATGCTGAAACAGTCCTTTCGCTACGACCAATCCGCCGCACGCTTGGAGGTTGAAGGTCTTCCAGACTTTTCCGCCGACCATGGCAGCAACGCGATCGGCATTCTCTCCAGTTGGCGACTCACCATGATTGGCCACTCGGAAATGCAAGGCAAGCGGGAGCACCTCGAAGCTCTCATGGCTGCAGTCATCCCGTATGCCCGTCTTCGACTCTCGGGGGTGTCCAGAGCGCAAGGGCAGGATGGGGATCCGGTGCGAATTCTCCCTCTCGAGCAAGGGCATCAACTGGAATTGGTCAGCAGCCGCAGTGACGTTCCTCCCCTAACGCTGCAACTCGATGATGCGGATCTTGCCGACCTGGTGCGCTGTCTCGATGCCCTGCGTCACGACGCAAGAGTGCGTATCGAGTGGCCTGCGATCAGCCATGTCCCCCTGCCGAAACGGGATTTGGCAGAACGAACACCGCTGGTTCAACGCTTGGCAGCACCGGTGCTGGGCACCGGCACCTTTTTGATTCTCGGACTGGTCGGCCTGCTTGTGCCGCTCCCCAATCCTGAACCCACCCAGACCACCTCTCCGGTCGAACAGCAGGACGAGCGACGGGAACCACCGATTAGCAATCCTTCACAAGCTGATTGAGAGCATTGACCTCAGCGCAGAGGTCCTCAGAATGATCCAATCAGATCAACGTGGGAATGGCTTCAAGCTGGTCAGATCTCCGGCGCCGGGTTGCACGCATCGGAGCTTCGCTTGATGTCGTCGTCCGGAGCGATCCGGAAGTCTGCGGCCTCAGTGGTTCTGGATATCACATCACCCTTCATCACAGTGGTTACGGGGATTGCACTGTTGGCGATCTCAGCTTGATCGACTGTCCCAACGAACTTGTTGTCACGGAATTTGAGCGATGGATGCGCGGGGCAGGCCACCCAGACATGTCATGAACGCTGACAAAATCCGTCCTCTTCGCGGGAGACAGGCCAAGAGAAAAGTGTTCAGCAAGGGACGTGCATCCCAACCGATGTCCATTGGTAGGCAATGTCTCGACGGCTTTCTACTGCTGAGCTTTGGTGCTGGTGCCTTCATCTTCCTGAGTTGGCTCCCTCAGAAACTCGACGCCATGGTGGTCGTGAGCGAAGCCATCGCCGACCTGATCCGCGGTCTCAGTCAGCTTCTTGAAGCAGCTTTGGGGCTGACGGCCGTGATCCTGATCGCCCTGCTGCTCGTGCTAGCGATCGTGGCGATCGTGGCAGGAACCAATCGCCTGTTCAGAGGATGCAACCGGCTGATGCGCAAAGCCGCCAATCAGCAGATAAGAACCAATCGCTCCAGGTCGAGGATCAGGCGTTGAAAGCCTGCTTTCCTCAGGGAGTGGGCACGCGCGGGGCCAGTGAACGCTGAACAATCCAAAGCTCCTCAAGGGTCAAGCCACCATCCGCATCCAGATCGAAGCTGGTGAAGTTGCGGTTGAGCCAGGGCAAAGCACGACATTCACTGCGATCCAACTGGCCATCGCCATTCCGATCCGCCTGACGGAAGCGTTGCTGAAGACGCCTTCCACTGGGATGGGGCGTTGAGGGTCTGAGATCCTCCAGGAGCAGGAAGCCCCGGGAATCACGCCGTTGCAGTCTGCGTTCGAGGTAAGGGTCACCCTTCACTTCACCAGTTTCCAGGCGACCATCGCCATTCACATCCATGCGAATAAACAGCGCTTCCATGCGCTGCCCATAGGTGTGAACGGGTCTGGACTCAGCCCACCCAGGAAGAACCGTGAGTGGAGTCATCAGGAGCCCAAACGCCCCGACCCTCAACGATGGCAGCGGAATGACCATCCGCTCAGGTTATGGGCAACCAGAGACCAAAGGGTGTCTAAGTGGTGACAGGACCCTGATCAGCTGTGACAGGGTCAGTCCCTGGGCGACAGGACGCGGTTGCATCCATACGATCAGGTCATCCTTACAGGACTGGACACAGTGGGACGCTCCTCGATGATCTGGGTGGTGGACGACGATCCTGAGCTGCGCCAGATGGTGGGCACCTATCTGATCGATCAGGGCTACGACGTCCGCAGCCTCAGTGACGTCAAACAGCTCGAGGCGAGGCTCGAGTTCCAGAGGCCCGACCTGATCGTTCTCGATCTGATGATGCCTGGAGACGACGGTCTCACAGCCCTTCGCCGTCTACGCGACGCGGGAGACGACCTGCCAGTGGTGATGCTGACAGCCCGGGGCGAGGGCGTTGACCGCATCATCGGACTCGAACAAGGAGCTGATGACTACCTCGCCAAACCCTTTCTGCCGAGGGAACTCTCCGCGCGGATCGAAGCCGTTCTACGGCGCCGCAGTTCCCTGCCGGCCGGAACCCCCCTGGCGGAGGGTGGCGATGTGGTGTTTGGCGAGAACGTGCTCGACCTTGCAGCCCGGACGCTCACCCGCGAGGGGAAACCGGTGGTGATCACCAGCGGGGAATTCAGTCTGCTGGCATCGTTTGTTCAGCACCCACACCGTCCGTTATCAAGAGAACGGCTGATCGAGCTGGCGCGAGGGCCCGGTTGTGACACGGATAGCCGAAGCATGGACGTTCAGGTCTCGCGCGTGCGCAAACTGGTGGAACCTGACCCCACACGTCCCCGCTATCTGCAGACCGTCTGGGGCTACGGATACGTGTTTGTGCCCGATGGTCAACCCCGCTCTCGCTGACTTTCTCCCATGCCGTCTCCGTCCTGGCAGAAGCGCATCAGCTCACTGCTGGGATGGGGAAGCCTGGCGCTCGGCAGCTCGGCCTTCTGTCTGCTTGTATTCCAGGCACTGTTTGGACGCCAGTTAGAGCAACTTCAGACCATTCAGCTTGGGCGCGACCTCGCCCTCAACGTCCGGCTCACAGAACTGGCCCTTGAGCGCTACCCACCCCATCTGGTGGGGGAACTGACTGGCTTGGATCTGGTCGTTACCGTGCGACCCAAAGCATCGACCTTGAATCCTTCCCCAGGCTTCAAGCGTCAGGCTGATGCACTGCAGAAGGAACTGTGTCAGCGGTTGTCCCACTGCCCGATGGTGTATCCCCAACGCGCTGCTGGGGATGAACGCAGCATCTGGATTGAGCTGATATCCCCCTTGGAGCCCATCTGGTTGAAGGTGGATGTGCCCTCGATGATGCGTTGGCCCCCAGAGCCCACCCTGCTGGGTCTGTCACTGGTTGGAGCGGGCATCATCTGCGGTGGGCTGTTCCTGCTCGTGGAGGTTGAGGCGCCTCTGAGAAGCCTGGAGAAGGCTCTCGCCAGGGTCGGAGACGGGGGTGGACCGGATGCTGTACCGGCTCGCGGTGCACCGGAAGTGCAACGTCTCACCAAACGCTTCAACGCCATGGTGCAGCGCCTGGCCACGAGTCGCCAAGAGCGAGCCACCATGCTGGCCGGTATTGCCCATGATCTGAGGGCACCGATCACGCGCCTTCAGTTCCGCCTCTCCATGCCCCAGCTCACGGCGGAAGACAGGGAGCGCTGCGCTGGAGATCTTCAATCCCTCGAGCGGATCACGGGGCAATTTTTATTATTTGCAGGAGGTGGTGACGGTGAAGCCTCCGTTGAGGTTCCGCTTGAGCAGCTGCTGGCGGAAGTGGCCAGCAGTCATCCAGCCGATCAACTGCACCTCGACCTCACGCCCTGTTCTCTGGCGGTGAAACCGGTGGCCCTCAGCAGGGCGGTCGCCAATCTCATCGACAATGCCTTCTCCTATGGGAAAGCCCCGGTGGTTCTGCGCCTGCGGGAGTTGAACGCACGCTGCAGCATCGAGATCTGGGACCAGGGTGAAGGCATGCCTGCCCACGAATGGGAGCAGGCGCTTCAGCCGTTTCACCGCCTTGATTCCTCACGCGGTCAACAAGGCCACTGCGGGCTCGGACTCGCCATCGTCTCCCATGTGGCGACTCTTCACGGAGGGCGCCTGGAGTGTCTGCAGGGACATCTCCATCCGGAAGAGCATCCACCAGGGCACTTCGCCATTCGTCTCAGCCTTCCTTGGCCTGGGGCTCGCAACGCCCCAGCCGCACCACAAAGCTGAGAAAAACATTGGCCCTGAAGAGGTGGCCCTCGATCTCAGTCACCAATGGATGAGAGGCTTTGCCAGACCATGGCGCACAAGGACAAAGACAAGGGAAAGCACAAGGGCCACGACAAGAAAAAAGACGGTGGAGACAAGCTTCCCGATCGTGTGTTGAACAGCCTTGCCGGTAGCGAGCACGACCTTGACAGTCCGGCGGAACTCCTCGACGACTTGCTGGAAGGTCGCAATCACAAGATCGAGCGGCTGAACAAAAAGCTGTACGAAGCGGATCTGGTGAAACTCCAGACCCAGCTTGTGAAAATGCAGTATTGGATCAAAGACACCGGTTACCGGATGATCGTTCTCTTCGAAGGTCGCGATGCGGCTGGAAAAGGCGGCACGATCAAACGGCTCACAGAACCCCTGAATCCCCGAGGCTGCCGTGTCGTCGCTCTGGGAACGCCAACCGAGCGCCAGAAAACGCAATGGTATTTCCAGCGCTACGTGGAACATTTCCCGGCAGCCGGAGAAATTGTGGTGTTCGATCGGAGCTGGTACAACCGTGCCGGCGTGGAACGGGTGATGGGCTTTGCCACTCCTGAACAGGTGGAGCAATTTCTTGATGATGTGCCTGAATTCGAACGCATGTTGGTGCGGAGCGGAATCCTGCTGCTGAAGTATTGGTTTTCGGTGAGCGACACGGAACAGGAGGCCCGTTTCCAATCGCGGATCGACGACCCGACCCGACGCTGGAAACTGAGCCCCATGGACCTGGAGGCCCGCAATCGTTGGGTGGAATTCTCCCAGGCGAAAGACGCCATGTTTAACCGCACCAACATTCCGGAGGCTCCCTGGTTCACCGTTGAAGCCGACGACAAGCGCAGAGCACGCCTCAACTGCCTGCGACATGTGCTGAGCAAGGTGCCCTGGGAAGACATGACCCCACCGGCGATCGAACTTCCACCGCGGCCGGAGCAGGGCAACTACAGCCGCCCACCGATCAACGAACAGTTCTTCGTGCCCAATGCCTACCCCTACACCTAAGGAATGGAGAGGCCGTTGCATGCCCCAAGACATCCCCGCGCAGGAACAGACACGCAAATGGTTCCGCAGCCATTTGCTCGGACGGGAGGTGGAGTTGCAGGATCTCTACGAACTCCCGCAGGGAGATCTCGATCTGTTGATGGCCGAAACGGCTGAAATCCGTTCAGACCCTGAAAACAGAGCCCGAAGCCATGGACGCTGGTGCACAGCCGGCTATGTACTGGAACTCTCCCGGATCATCGATGCACGACGTCTCAATCAGTAAGGGTCCCCCCATGAACGCTGCACAACGACTGCTGCCCCTCACGACGCTCTTGGTTCTCTTCAGTGGCACGGCCGCTCAGGCAGGGTCGGTGACCGTTGGCGGCGTCAGCGAGGCCATTGCCACCAACCGTGCCCTTGCCAAGGTTCCATCAGGCAAAACCGTGACGGACACAACCTGCGAAGAGATTGGAACCGCAGGGAATTCGAGCACTTATCGCTGCACGGTCACCTGGGAGTGAGCCCGCAACGCTGAGGTCCGGCGTTGTGTTCACGGTCAGCCCCCACCGCGGAGCTGGGCAAACCAGAATCCCGCGAGCTGCCAACTGGACCACAGGAAGATTCCAAGGAAGAGCCAATTCACCCACGCGGGGCGGTTCTTGTTCTCAAACATCGACAAGCTGATCAGCTCCCCCATTCTGTGCAAACACCGCCGGTTCAGACGGGGGAGTGAAGGGGTTGTTTGCGCTTGAGATCGTGCATCCCCTCGAGCTGCTGATGCACGGCTTTGAGCTGACGCTGAATGTGATCGCTTTGTGGCAGCGAACTCAGGGATGCCAAGGCATGCTCCACGTGGTGCTTGGCATCAATCAGCAAACGGCAGTCGAGGCTTCCAGGCTCGTAACTCATGGCACTCGCGAAACTCCTTTTATTCAGGCGCAGCCTGTTGAGATCGACTGTGTCAACCACAACGCTTTCGACCTGATCAAGGCTCCAGTCGCCCTCCAGATGCCTCGATCAGATTCCATGGGCGTTCAAGGCCTCCCTCAACACTCCAAACCCCAAGCTGGGCTGCTTTGGCTTCACGCTCAAAACGGGGGTAATCGAGGTCATTGCACTGCCCCAGATAACCGTCGTAGGCAAAGACAGCACCTTGCGTGAGAAGAGGTGTGGCGACATCGGCGCCAGCCTTGATCAATCGAGCCACAACCCTGCCGTACACATCCCTGGCACGCAGTTCCAGAACAACGCGGTTTCCAGGCTGAAGGGAGCGACGAAGCTGATCCGTGGCGTTTTGCGCCCAAGGTCTCTGCTCGGCGAGCGGTGCCTGAATGCAGGCCAGCCTGACAGCACGACCCTCACCGTCAAGCTCAACAAGCACTTCCTGGCCGTTGTTCACCGTTAGAACCGTGACCTCCTGACGGGGATGCGGGTCTGCGGCAACCGTCGTGGTGGGGAGCAGCGAACAGAGCGTCGCTGCAGCACCAAGAAGAATGGAATCCCGGATGCGCCCTCGTCGCGAACGTGCCATCAGCTCGGTACCGCCTCAACGTCAATGAACTCTCCCGACTCCATGGCCTGTGCTGTGAGGTATCGGAGTGTTCGGTTACGGATCAACTGAACCTCAATCGCATTCCAGGTGCCACCGATCACGCACCCCACCAGCGGAACCGTTTTGGTGACCAAAGCACGTTGACTCACCCTGCGCCCGAAGACTCGCGTCATCACCCCATTGATCAAGGCGAGACTGCGCTTGTTGATCAGCTTCAACACCATCTCACGGGTGGCCGTGTGAGCGGCCTTCAACCCAAGCTCCACACCCACTTGGCTGATCACACTGGAGCCGAAAATCGGGAACAGCAACTCATGGCGGGCGTTCTCACTCTCGAGGAAACCAGGAATTAAAAGCTCGGCAGCGCAGGCTGCAGCAAACAACTGGGTCCGCGTTGTGACCGACAGGTCTGCGAGGGCCCCAGCCACACTGAGCACTGGATTCGCGGCCAATCCCATCGCCGCTCCTGCTGAAATCACACGCAAGCGTGCGTCGCTGAACGCGTGTTCAGCGAGTTCGTAGGTCGTGGCATTCGGATAACGGCGACGCAGGTGATCCACTTCGCAACGAACTTTCTGGGCATCAAAACTGATGACCCAGTCGAGCAAGTCAGCAACTGAATTCAGCGCCAAAGAGACAGGCCCCCCGTCTCACAACCGATCGGGATCGACAAGGTTCAATCCTCAACGAACGAAGAGCATTTCCCGGTACGAGGGCAGGGGCCAGCGATCGTCGTCAACAAGATTCTCGAGGGCATCCACGGTCTCGCGAATCTGCTGCAGGCGGGGCAGCAGAACATCCGCACAGTGCGTCATGGCGGCGGCGGTGTCGCCGTTGTGCAACTGGTGTAACTCTCCGGCCAGCGCCGTTGCATGGTCATCCATACGCCCGTGCAGCTCAGCGATCTGATGGAGTACGCGGGTTTCGGGTTGAAGTCCGATCGACTGCTGCTGTTGCAGGCTGGATGCCAGAGCGCTCAGATGGTTTTGAACAGCGGGGCTGATCTGCGTGCGCACCATGGAGAGCGCCACCTTGGCCTCCACTTCAATCGCAAGGGTGTACTGCTCTCCATACACCTCGTAGCGGCTTTCCATCTCCACCGGCGAGATCACGCCATGCCGCTGGAACAGGCTTCGCACCTCTTCACGGCGCAGCACCGGCAGAGCTTCGGCGGTGTTGCGGAGATTTTCGAGACCACGGTCGTCGGTGGCTTCGCGATGCCAGGCGTCGGAGTAGCCATCACCGCCGAACACGGCGGCGCCATGCTGATTCATGATCTGCCGAATCACGGACGCCGCTGACTGCTCGAGACTCTGGCCCGTGCCCATCTCCGCTTCAAGGCGATCGCTGATCCATTCGAGGGAATCAGCCATCACGGTATTCATGGCCACGAGGGGCCCTGCGACTGACTGACCAGAGCCAACAGCACGGAATTCAAACCTGTTTCCGGTGAAGGCGAAGGGAGACGTGCGGTTGCGATCTCCGGCATCTTTGGGGAATTCCGGAAGGGTATCCACGCCCAAGCGCATCACCCCGCCGTTGGAACTTCCTGTGGCCTCTCCGCGCTGGATCTGTTGGAAGACCTGCTCCAGCTGCTGTCCGAGGTAAACGGAAATAATCGCCGGGGGAGCTTCGTTCGCGCCGAGGCGATGGTCATTGCCTGCCGTAGCCACAACAGCACGCAACAGAGGGCCATGACAGTGCACACCGCGGATCACGGCAGCACAGAACAACAGGAACTGAAGGTTGTCGTGAGGTGTACGGCCGGGATCCAGAAGATTCCCCTGGGTGCTGTTCCCAACGGACCAGTTCACATGCTTTCCGGAGCCGTTGATTCCGGCGAACGGCTTTTCATGAAGCAGGCAGGTGAAGCCATGGCGCTTGGCGGTGCTGCGCAGCGTTGTCATGATCAGCTGCTGATGGTCCGTCGCCACATTGGCGGCTTCGTGAACCGGCGCGATCTCGAACTGGCCGGGAGCGACTTCGTTGTGACGCGTCTTGGCTGGAATCCTCAGTCTGTAGAGCTGACTCTCCACGTCTTGCATGAACACCTGCACGCGTTCCGGAATCGCTCCGAAATAGTGGTCGTCAAATTGCTGACCCTTGGGTGATGCCGCACCGAACAAGGTGCGACCGGCAAGAAGTAGGTCGGGCCTGAGGGTGGCGAACTGGGTGTCAACGAGGAAGTATTCCTGCTCAGCCCCGCAGGAGCTGTTCACCGGTGCCACCTCATCATTGCCAAGCAGGTGAAGCAACCGCTTCGCCTGGCGATTCATGGCGGCATTCGAGCGCAACAGCGGCGTTTTCTTGTCGAGCGCCTCGCCGGTCCAGCTCACAAACACGGTGGGGATGCAGAGCGTCACGCCATTGGGGGTGCGCATCAAATAAGCCGGACTGGTGATGTCCCAGGCCGTGTAACCCCGGGCTTCGAAGGTGGAGCGGATGCCTCCATTGGGAAAGGAGCTGCCGTCAGGCTCCCCCTGCACAAGAAGCTTCCCTGAGAACTCATGGATCGCCTGCCCATCACCCTGCGGACTGATGAAGCCGTCATGCTTCTCCGCGGTGGAGTTGGTGAGCGGATAGAAAACGTGGGCGTAGTAATGGGCACCCTGGGACACAGCCCAGTCCTTCATCGACTGGGCCACCACATCGGCAACAGCAAGATCGAGACGCCCACCGTCACGAATCACGCGTCGAACCGCTTTGTAGGACTCCTTCGGAAGAGCACTTTTCATGCGCGCAAGCGTGAACACGTCGCTGGCCCAGATCTCTTCAAGAGGTTGCGCAGGTGCACAGTCCACGGGCGTGCGCTGCTGGATGGCCTGAAGAGCAGCCAGACGGGCGGGATGGGGCATGGTGCAAGAAACCGCAGGGCAGCGGGATGAAGCTCGTTAACCCGACGCTAAGCCGCCGTCAGCCGAACGGCAGGAAGCCGCAGGCTGGTGAGCCAAGAGAGCAACACCAACACTGATGACGTCCAGAGGCAGGCCTGCATTCCCGAGCTGGGCGTCCCGCCGATCAGAAACACCGCTCCGGACAGCAGCGTTCCAACCAGACGACCGGCCGCATTCGCCATGTAATAGAAGCCCACGTTGAGGCTCACACTCTCCGCATCCGTGTAAGCCAACACCATGTAGGAGTGGATGGAGGAGTTCATGGCAAACACGACTCCGAAGGCGGCCAGACCACCCACGATTGCCACAGTCACATCGACCTCACGCAACAGAGCGATGGCAATCAATGCAGGAATCGCGGTGAGCACCGCGCTCCAAAACTGCACAGCCGATGCCCCAGGACTTTCACGCTGTCCCCAGAGGCGACGCAGTCCTGGCGCCGTGCCCTGCACGATGCCGTAACCGATCACCCAGAGGCCGAGAAAGCCGCCGATTTCCCAGAATCCCCAGCCAAGGGAAGCTTCGAGAAACACAGGCAGTGCCACCACAAACCACACATCGCGGGCACCGAACAGGAAGAACCGAGCGGCAGAAAGCACATTGATGCCCTCACTCTTGGAAAACAGAGAGGAAAACGCCGGTTTGGCCTTCATCTTGCCGATCTCGCCCGGCAACACCAGGGTGACGAGAAAAGCCAAGGCAAGACCTGCAGCCATCCAGGCCACAGCAGCATTGAAGCTCAAGGCTGTCAGCAACACACCCCCGAGGAAAAATCCAACACCCTTCAGGGCATTTTTCGAGCCGGTGAGAATGGCCACCCATTTGAACAGTTGCTTTTCACCCTTCTGAGCATCATCCGGCGTTTCCGGAACCACCGTTTTGATTGCGCTCTTCGCGCTCATCTTGTTGAGATCTTTGGCAATCCCACTGATCGCCTGAGCGACCATCACGTACACCACGCTCAGCAGCTTCGGCCAGGATTCCGCGACGGGAACCAGCATCAACAACGCCAAAATTTGCAGAAGCGTGCCCACCCAGAGGGTGAGCCGCAATCCATAACGCGCTCCGATCCAACCTCCATAGAGATTGGTGAGAACCCCGAAGAACTCGTAGAAGAGAAACAGGAAGGCGATCTCAAGAGTGGAGTATCCGAGCTCGTGGAAATGGAACACAACCAACATGCGCAAGGCGCCGTCGGTGAGCGTGAACGCCCAGTAGTTGGCGGTCACGATTCCGTACTGCTGCAGAGCGGAGAGCTTCACGCGTCCAGCCCCACCACGTGACAGGTGAGGTCTGCCATCCGGCAGCTGTAGCCCCACTCATTGTCGTACCAGGCGAACACCTTCAACTGGTTGTCGTCGACCACCATCGTCGACAGGGCATCGATGATCGAACTGCGGTTGTCGTTGGTGTAATCGCACGACACCAAGGGGCGCTCCTCGTAGCCCAGGATTCCCTTCAACGCGCCCTCTGAGGCGGCCTTGAACGCGGCATTCACCTGCTCGACGGTGACGGTCTGCTTGAGCTCGAACACCGCATCGGTGAGCGATCCATTCAGAAGTGGCACCCGCACGGCATGGCCGTTGAGCTTGCCCTTGAGTTCGGGGAAGATCATGGCAATCGCCTTGGCGGAGCCCGTGGTGGTGGGGATCAGGGATGTGAGGCCGGAGCGGGCCCGGCGCAGATCGCTCTTGAACGCATCGATCGGCACCTGGGTGTTGGTGATGTCGTGAATGGTGGTGATCATTCCGTGCTCGATGCCGAAGCTCTCGTGCACCACCTTCACCACGGGAGCGAGGCAGTTGGTGGTGCACGAGGCAGCCGTCACCAACTTGTGCCGCTCAGGCTCATAAAGGTCGTGATTGATGCCGTAAACGATGTTGAGTGCCTCCTCGCCGGCCACTTCACCCTTCACCGGACAGGCCACCACCACCCGTTTCAGCCCCACCTGCTCGAAATAGGGCGTGAGGGTCTCTGGCGTTTTGATTTTGCCGCTGGCCTCGAGCACCATCTCCACCCCGCGCTCCGTCCAGGGCACGGCTGTGGGGTCTTTCTCGCTCGACCAGGTCAGTGGTGATCCCTCCACGGAAAAACCATTTGCATCGCTGGTGATGTTGCGATCCCAGCGTCCATGCACTGAGTCGAACTCCAGGAGGTGAGCGGCGGTCGCAGCATCACCGGCGGGGTCATTCACATGCACCAGCTCGATGCCGGGGCGTCCCCACAGCGCTCTGAACACGAGGCGACCGATTCGCCCGAAGCCATTGATGCCGATCCGCATGGAGGTCTGCCGTGCATTCACCAAATAAACTTGATCAATCACGTGCCATCCCGCAAGTGCCTGGATCACACGAGGCGTTGTGCAAGCACCGCTAACGTTTTTCCAATAGCACGCCTCGCCGATGCCATCCATCGAGGCCAAGCACCGCTCTCTCGATGCAGCGCAGGCCTGCAGCCTCCTCAAGGCCTTGTCGGATCCCCTCCGCCTTCAGGTTCTTGAGCAGCTCTCCACAGGAGAACGCTGCGTCTGCGATCTCACCAGTTCCCTCGCGCTCTCCCAGTCGCGCCTGTCCTTCCACCTCAAGGTGATGAAGGAGGCGGGTCTCCTCAGCGACCGCCAAAGCGGGCGGTGGGTGTATTACCGGATCAGGCCGGAGTCACTGAATGCCTTGCAGGGCTGGCTCCAAGACCTCACCCACTCCTGCCAAACCCCGGCCAGCAGCTGCGCTGAATAACTGCGATGGAGCACTCCACTCACGATGCACGGCTGTTTTTCCCGGCTACGCAACGCAATGTGCAAGCGATCGGAGACGTGCTGGCCGACTCCCTCCCTTCCGCAGGACTCATTCTCGAACTGGCCAGCGGGTCGGGGGAGCACGGCGTTGCCTTCCAACAACGATTCCCCAGAATCACCTGGCAGTGCAGCGACCCAGAGCCCGACCACTGCCGCAGCATCAGCGCCTGGATTGCCCACGCGGGACTGACCTCTTCCATGCCACAACCTCTGGCTTTGGATGTGTGTGCACCCAACTGGGTGCAGGATCTGCCAACAGCACCAGCGATGGTTGTGGCGGTGAACCTTTTGCATATCTCGCCATGGGAGTGCACGCGGGCCCTGATGCAGGGCTCAGCGCGTCAGCTGTTACCCGGCGGTCGACTCTTGATCTACGGGCCATTTCGCCTTGAAGGGAAGCATGTGAGCGCAAGCAACCAACTGTTCGACACATCGCTGCAGGAACGCAATTCCAGCTGGGGGGTGCGCGATCAAGAGGCCGTGATCGAGGAAGCCCAAGGGGCAGGACTGTCGCTTCAAGACATCCGCTTGATGCCGTCAAACAACAGAATCATCCTTTTCGAGCGCTGAAAACCGAGGCTTTGGATGGAAAGCACACTGATACAGGGCTTGGGCTTTGTGCTCGTCGTGCTGGCCTGCACGGCCAATGATTCCCTGCAGACCCTCGGAACATTCCTGGTCAGCAACCGGGGACGAACACCACTCTGGCTGCAAGTGCTCTGGATCTGCTTGGCAACGGCAGCAATCCTGATGTTCGGATGGATCCGCTATCACGGCGATCCGGCCTGGGATCGCTTGGGATCATTCCCTCCCCCGGAGGCATTCAGCTGGTTTTATCTGATCCCACCGCTCACGATTGCAGCATTGACCTGGTGGGGAGCTCCGATCGGAACTTCGATTCTGGTGCTGTCTGCATTTGCACCGATGCAGACCACTGCGCTGGTGAAGACATCAGCACTGGGGTATCTGCTCGCCCTGGTGATCAGCTTGCTTCTCTATGGCCTGGGGCTCTGGCTGCTGGAGAAACGGTTCAGCCGCAGCACTGAGCCCTCTTCAACTGCGCTGCCGAAACGCTGGCTGATCCTGCAGTGGTTCAGCACAGCTTGGCTGTGGTGTCAGTGGATGATTCAAAACGCCGCCAGCCTGTATGTGTATCTGCCGAGGCGACTGAGCCTCGAGGAACTGTTGTTAAGCATTGCCGTGATCTGCGCGGCCCTCGCCCTGATCTTTGCCTGGGGAGGTGGACCGATCCAATCCATCATTCGCCGCAAGATCAACATCCACGACATCCGATCCGCAACATTGATCGACCTTGTATTCGGAATGATTTTGTTCACCAGGGCGCTCAGCATGTCGATGATTCCCCTCAGCACCACCTGGGTGTTCCTTGGCTTATTGGCCGGTCGAGAGTTGGCCCTGGTGGCACGCCTGCATCAAGCGTCGCCTGGGCAAGCCATCAAGCAGCTGGTGAGAGATCTGTTCAAAGCCAGCGTCGGCGTTGGCGTGAGTATCGCTGTGGCGTCGTCTCTGCAACTGGTCTTGATGTGAGGCCTGCGTTACTCCGGTCCCCGGAGCACGCATCAAGTCACCCCGCAGATACCCCAGAGTCACCCACAAGTTGCTCTGCAGTCACTCTGAGCTAAGATCCAAGCATTCAGCCGTCCCGCTCCATGGCCGTCCCCCGGGAAAACCAGGTGAAGCTGACGGTCTCCGTTCCGCCGAGCCTGCACGTCTTATTGCGCAGCTGGGCTCTCTGCGAGGGGCGAGAGCTCACCAGCGTTGTTTTGCAGTGCGTTGAGTTGTCGGTGCGCCAACTGAAAAGCAACGGGTCCATTCCTGCGGGTGCGATCCGCAATTACGAGATGGCTTGCGAAGAGCGCCTCACCGCTGGCGGAGCACTGTCATGACCTTGATGCAAGCCACCCTTGAGCAGGCCTTGTTGGCCCCGTGCATGGAGGCGGTGATCGCCGTGACCGAGCGGTATCAGTTTCTGGAGGATCACCAGGGTGCACGCGTGTTCACCGCCTACCGGGAGATCGACCACGTGATCCAGCTGGGCTTCAGTGAAGACCTTGGGGGACAGACCCTCGACCTGGAAAATCGCGGATTTCAACTCCTGGAAGCGCGGGAGGGAACCCGACGGGAACATCGCCTGCTGATGCTCACATTGAAAGAAATCGGTTACGCGCCCCACTACAACCCTGAGTTCTTCCAGGCTTCAAAAGGCCTGCTACGCCATCTCAGAAATCTGGGATGGCCGCTCGGCGAGCTTGCTCAGCTGCTCAAAAGCCAACGCACGCACTAATCACGCCGACGGCGGCGGATTCCGCGACCGATGAAATCACAATCCAAGGGGGACAGTTCCCCGATTCGGCAAGCTTGATCCAGCACGGCTTGCCGCTGCGATGGAGTCTGGGCATCGTGCTTTTCGAGAACATCCCTCACCGCGGGTGTGATCAGGCGCTGGCGCTGAAGCTCATCCAAGCTTTGGGCCCACGCAGTCGCGCTCCATCCTTGGCCATCAGTGCTGATCAGCACCCCCACCATCAGCAGCAGCCAGCGCAAGCGCATCAGCATCTCGCCACGGGTCAGAAGGTCTCTCCGATGCCTGGGCCATACCAACCGTCAGGCCAGAAATCATCGTCGTAATCCACACTCCACTGATTTTTGGGAATCGGTCCCGATGTCGGTTGGGTGCCATCCAGACAGCCATCCGCCGTGGTGAAGCCACTGGAAAACGCTTCACAGGTCACAGGGTCCTGCTGCGCCAGGGCTGGCAACACATGAAGAACCGCGGCCAAAGCCACAACGACAATGCGCATGCCCGATCTCATCACTGCTGGGATTCTGATGGGCGTCAGGTCCAAGTGAGCTGTGTCTGCAACTCCAGACCTGCCCAACGCTGGAGGGCACCCCACGAGCGAACCCGCTGCTCGATCCAGTGGTGACCGGCACTGTTGAGGTGAATCCCATCGGGCTCAATCCAGCCAAGCCAACCCGGCTCTGCCTGCATGGCTGCGTGGAGAGGCAAAAAAGGAACATCCACCTCAAGACAGGCCTCTTCAATCTGAGCTTCATGCACAGCGATGTCGTGGTTGCTGTACCAGAGGCAGTCGGCAAACGGCATCACCTGTTCATCCACTGCCGAGAGGCCAAGTACAAACACCTGGGTACGCGCTGTCATGGCGTGCAGCAACTGTTCGTACCCGAAGCGCAAGGCCTGAGCCTCGAGCGGCTGCCGGCCGTCGGCACGACCAACCCTGGCTGAATCGTTAAGCCCCACGGCCAGCAGCAAAGCCTTCGGCTGTTGGCGTCGAAGCTCACCACGACAGGCCCACTCCGCTTCCCATCGTTGCGACACCGACTCCAGACCGTCACCACGAATCCCCAGTGGATAGATCACCGGTGCATCGGGCAGCGCCATCCAGGCACGCCGTAAGCGCTCGCACCAGCCACCCCCCTCGGTGTCTCCCCAACCGACCACGCCGCTGTCACCAATCACCACCAGTTGACGGGGATGGCGCATGGATTCCGTCGCTCACATCGGGTGATCAGCTTTGCAGCCAGCGGGTCCGGCATTGATCGCTGAGCCACTCCCCGAGCAGGGTGATCAGGGCATAGGCCCCAATCAACACCACAACAGCATCCCAGTGAAAGGAGCTGAGCGATTCCAGTAATTGCCAACCCAGTCCACTGCCACCGATCAGGCCCACCACAACCGTCTCCCGCAGAATCACATCCGTGCGATAGGCCCCGTAAGCCAGATACCCAGGGCTGCGCGGCGTGAACAGGCCATAGAGCCAGCCGAGCCGTGCTGACGCTCCAGAGGTGGCCATGGCCTGTTGTTGATCAACAGACTGCTGCTCCAGTTCTTCGCGCAACAGACGTCCCATCACCCCGCCGTTGTGCAATCCAAGCGCCAGCGCACCGATCGCAAGGGTTGGACGGTTGCTGAGCAGCAGAAGCAACACGGTCAGCGGTGGGGGGATGAGACGCAGCAGCGCCCAGGCAGGATTGAGAGCCACCTGCCAAAACCGCGAGGGGGCCAGCAACATCGCCAGTGGGGGGAGGCCAATCGCAATCCCAGCAGCCAGCACGGTGAGCAGGAGCGTCTCAACGATCAGCGGCAACCAGGGAAGCTCTGCAGCTGCTTGCGTAAGACCGCGCCAGTCCGGCAGCGCCAGTCCTTGCCAAACGACAATTCCTGAATCCGGCAGCAGCACCTGCAGCCAGAGGCCTCCTGCCATCCCCGCCACAATCACCCCCGCAAGGAAGAGACACAGGCGTCGCTGGCCAGCCTGGGCCTTGCGGGTTTGACGTCGCCAAAGCGTGAGCAGCAGCTCGAGAGCAACACTGAGGAGTCCCAGCATCCACAGCCCACTCCAGAGCTCTCTGAACTGAAGCGACTGCAGGCTGAGCTGCAGATCAGTGCCCAGGCCTCCCAAGCCAAAAACGCCCAAAAGCGTGGCACTGCGCAGAGCACACTCCAGGCGGTAGCCGCCATAACTCATCAACACGGTGCCCATTGCGGGAGACAGTGCCGTGAAACAGGCGGCCAGGGGGGGTGCACCACCCTGCAACAGAGCCTGAAGCCTGGTTGGATCGAGCGCCTCCAGCTGATCACGCCACACCCGAGCCACCAGGGCCGCATAGGGAATCGTGATCGCTGCGACCGCCACCGCAGGATGCAAGCCAAGAACCTGAAGGAGCAGCAGTCCCCAGATCAGTTCGTGCACCGATCGAGGCAGTGCCAGGGAGCGACGCAGAATCAATGCTGGCCAGGTTGGCCAATTCCACGTTTGCAACAGCCGTTCTGAGGCACAACAGCCAAGCAGCACCCCAAGAACCAAGCTGAGGCTCCAGCCAGCCAGAGCCATCGCCAGCGTGACCTGCAGCGCACTGAACAGAGCTGTGAGCAGCGCTGGGTCCAGGGATGGATGCACTGCTGCCGCGAGACATGTCAACAAGATCTCCACGCCGCCGGCATGAAGTCCGGCAACAACGGTGATCAACACCGGCAGCAAGGCCAGAGCTGGCAGCAGGGCAAGCGCGGGTGCACTGGGCCGGGGCAACGCCATCACAGTGCGTAGAGATCCTCAAGGTCTGCAGGCATCACAGCGGTCGCCGGAGCGTCGATGCGCAAACGTCCTTCGCGCAGGGCGAGAACTCGATCAAAACGATGGATCAAATCCGGGCGATGCAGCGACACCACCACCGCTTGCGCACCATGGATCAGGGAGCCATCGGCGTTCTTCTCCAGAAGGCGATCGAGCACTTCAGCGGCAATGGCTGGATCCAGGCTGGCCAGGGGCTCATCAGCCAAAAGCAGAGACGGTTGTTGCCGGAACAATCGGGCCAGAGCAACCCGTTGCCGTTGACCACCCGATAGCTGCTGGACGGGGCGATCCAGACCTTCGGGAGCCAGAACCTGAGGATCCAATCCAGCCTGACGCAAGCACTGCAAACAAGGCGCTGCACCGATGGTGAACAGAAGATTCGCCAGCGCCCAGGGCAGTCCACGCCGGCCCAGCACGCCGGCATTGATGTTCTGGCCAACACTGAGCTCCTCAATCAAGCGCAGGTCCTGCCAAAGGGTGCCGATTTCACAGCGCTGACGGCGCGTGCGCTGCCGAAGACTCTTGCCGCGCCAGAGGACCGTTCCCTGGTGCGGAGTCAGGCTGCCATTGATCACGGAAATCAGTGAGCTCTTTCCGGCACCGCTGGGCCCCAGAAGGGCCACGCGCTCACCGCGATGGATGCGCAACGACAGGTTGAAGAGCCGGTCTCTCCGAGAGCCGGCCAACCGCACCTGTTCAAGCTGGAGCAGAGAACTCAACGAATCTTGCCGAGCTGGCGACCCACCGTCTCGATCGGCTTGTACTGGCTGGCCTCGGCGGGAATGAAGCGCTTGGCAGCAAACAGTTCAAGAATCGTGGCCTGGCGAGGGGTGGATGGCTGAATGGCCAGAATCGCCTTCTGCAGGCGCGTTGTGAATCCCGAACCAAAGCGTTGATCCAGATCAGGGCGTGCCACCCAGTGGTAATCCACATACTCAGGGGTTCGCCAGATCACGCGCACCTTGTCGGTGTTCACCCGCCCCTGCTTGAGCGCCGACGTCCACACCTGCTCGTTCAGGGCACCTGCCTGGTAGGCCCCGCTTTGCACCAAGGCGATGGTGGCGTCATGACTGCCACTGAAGCCGGCCCGTCCCCCACTGAACTGACTGGGTGAGACGCCGGCTTTCGCCAGGAAATGCTGAGGCATCAACCGTCCAGACGTTGAACTCTCCGAGCCAAAGGTGAATCGCTTTCCGCGCAGACTGGTGAGACCGTTAATCGACTGAATCGGCTGAAGATCCGCTGAGGTATTGGCAATGAACACACTGCGGAAGCGGGCGTCAATATCCCTCTGCGCCAAAACCTTGGCCCCAGACGTCTGAAGCCGCGCCTGAACACCGGTCAAACCTCCAAACCACACCAGATCGAGGCCTCCGGTCCGAAAGGCACTCACAGCGGCCGGGTAGTTGCTGACGGGTACGTAGCGAACGGTCACCTTCAGACGATCGCTGAGCTCATCGGCAAGCTGTCCGTAGAGACGATTCAAACGCTCGGGGTTCTGATCAGGGATGGCGCCGACGCGCAGCGCCGGTTTGGCAATCGACGGCAGAACCGACACTCCCTGGCAGAGAAGCAATGCCAATAAGGCGACGGCCCCACGTTCTCGGCTGGGCATGGGTGAGCTGGAATGAAAAGGGAAGAGCAGCAAGCTGCAGGCGTTAACCAGCCTTGAGCAAGCGATTGAGGCGATGCAAGCCATCAGTGATCGTCTCACGCGACACCGCACAAGACAGTCGAATGCAGCGGTCATCACCGAAGGCCGCGCCAGGAACGATCGCCAACCCTTCCTCTTCAAGGGCCCTGCGGCAGAAGTTCATGGAATCGCCACAACCGTCAGGCAGCTGAGGGAATGCATAGAACGCGCCTTGGGGCGGCACCAAGGTGATTCCGTCCATCGCCTGCAGGCCTGACACGAGAAAGGATCGGCGGCGGTTGTAGCTCTCAGCCATCGTCTGAACGCAGTCCCGAGGACCCGTTAGCGCAGCAACAGCCCCCTGTTGGGCAAAACTGCAGACATTGCTGGTGCTCTGGCTCTGGAGTGCCGAAGCCGCTTTAATCACGGATTCGGGCCCGCTGAGATACCCCAAGCGCCAGCCGGTCATCGCCCACCCCTTGGCGAAGCCGTTCACCATGAAGCAGCGGTCTTGCAGATCAGGAGCAAGGGAGGCAAAGCTGTGGTGGGTGACGCCGTCTTCGAGGAGGTACTCATAGATCTCGTCGCTCATGACCACGAGCCGCGGGTGACGACGCATTAACTCCGCAATCGACAGAAGTTCATCGCGGCTGAGCACCCGGCCTGTGGGATTGCCAGGAGAATTGATGACCAGCACCCGCGAGGCCGGCGTGATCGCGGCGTCAAGCGCATTGAGATCAAGGCGGAAGCCGTCGGCGGCCGACGACGGAACCGCAACCGGACGGGCACCAGCGAGGCGGGCGATCTCCGGATAACTGAGCCAGTACGGCGCAGGAATCAACACCTCGTCGCCTGGGTTCAGCAGAACCTGGAACAGGTTGTAGATCGCCTGCTTCCCGCCGTTGGTGACCAGAACCTCGGCCGCTGACGTTGGAATTCCGTTCTCGCTGGTGATCTTGTTGGCGATCAGCTCACGCAGATGGGGATCCCCGGCGGCAGGACCGTAACGGGTCATGCCGTTTCTCAAGGCCTCAACGGAAGCCTCCACGATGAAATCGGGAGTATCGAAATCAGGCTCACCGGCGCTGAGGCTGCAGATGTCGCGACCCTCCTTCTGCAGGGCCTTGGCCCGAGCGCTGATCGCCAGCGTGAGCGAAGGCTGCAGGGCTTCGGCCCGGCTGGATAGAGAGAGCGGGCGTGACATCGGCGCGGCACCCCTCCAGTGGATGCGCAGGTACGAAAGTCCTCATCCTGCCTGATGTGGTGTCACAGACAACCAAGCACGGATGCAAAAGGGCCGTCCTCCCAGGGAGCAGCATGGAGAGATGCACAGCTCAAAGCCCTCTGTCAGCTGGGTCCTGGCCGCGCGGGACCCTCACAAGCTGGCGAATTTTTATGCAGGACTTCTTCAGACCGAAGCCCAAACGGGACTGGCGGACCACCACTGGATCGTTCCCTTGCCGTCGGGAGGGTCGCTGCAGATCTACACGCCCTCGAGGCATCGGCCCTGGCCGGCCTCAGGCGCTGTGCTGGCACCTTGTCTGCAGCGGGTCACCTGCCACAACCCCCTTGAAGACCTTCGCTGCTGGAGAGCTGAGGTCCTCGCCATGGGCGGATCCAGCCCGGAGGAACCCCGCCAGGAATCCTTCGGCGCAGAGTGCTGGTTAACGGATCCCGAGGGGCAGCGCTTTTTGCTTCTGGTCACGCAAGCAAAGGAACCAACCGAGGAGGCGATGTGAACGCGCTCGACGCCTTGAAAAGCCAATGTGCAGCTTGCCAGTGCTGTGATCTCGCGTATCACCGGAATCAGGTTGTGGTCGGTAGAGGGAATCCAGGGGCCGATCTGATGCTGATCGGCGAAGCACCCGGAGCCGACGAGGACAGCCAAGGGCTTCCCTTCGTTGGCCGCTCAGGCCGCCTTCTCAGTGAACTCCTCGAGGCAGCAGAACTGGATGAAGAGCAAGACCTCCACATCTGCAATGTGATCAAGTGCAGGCCACCCAACAATCGAAAGCCCACGTCCAACGAAATCAAGCAGTGCAGACCCTGGCTGGAGGAACAGATTGCCTTGGTGAATCCTTCCTTGGTGCTCTTGGCAGGGGCGACGGCCCTGCAGGCTTTGCTGGGGATCAAAAGTGGAATCAGCAAGCTGAGAGGCCAATGGCATGAGCAGGAGGGCAAGGCCTTCATGCCGGTGTTCCATCCCTCCTATCTCCTGCGATTTGGATCGCGGGAAGAGGGTTCTCCCCGTGCCCTCACCCTCCAGGATTTTCAGGAGGCGAAACGCAGGCTCAGCGCACTGAGGGGATAGTTATGCGATGGTTTGGCCAAGGTCCCTGAACGATCCATGACCGGCACCCTGGCCACCGCTTCTCAGACCGGCAACGACACCGCTCGGAATCAGCGCTACGACACGGTGATCCATCGACGCCGGACCCGCACCGTGATGGTGGGTGACGTGCCGATTGGCAGTGAGCATCCGGTCGCCGTTCAGTCGATGATCAATGAAGACACCCTCGATATTGAGGGTGCTGTTGCCGGCATCCGCCGACTTGCTGATGCCGGCTGCGAGATTGTTCGCGTCACCACACCCTCCATGGCGCACGCCAAGGCCATGGGAGACATCCGCGCCGCTTTGAGAGCGCAAGGCTGTGGTGTTCCCCTCGTTGCCGACGTGCACCACAACGGCATCCGCATTGCCCTCGAAGTCGCGAAGCACGTTGACAAGGTGCGCATCAATCCAGGGCTGTTTGTGTTCGACAAACCCGACCCGGGTCGGCAGGACTTCAGCCGTGAGGAATTCGAAGCCATCGGTCGACGCATCAAAGATGACTTCGCTCCTCTTGTGGAGGTGCTCAAGACGCAGAACAAGGCCCTGCGCATTGGCGTGAACCATGGATCCCTAGCCGAACGCATGTTGTTCACCTACGGCGACACGCCCGAGGGAATGGTGGAATCCGCCATGGAATTCGTGCGTCTCTGCGATGAACTCGACTTCCACAACATCGTGATTTCGATGAAAGCCTCCCGCGCTCCGGTGATGTTGGCGGCATACCGCCTGATGGCCGACACTCTGGATCGCGAGGGCTTCCACTACCCCCTTCACCTTGGCGTGACCGAAGCGGGTGACGGCGACTACGGACGCATCAAGAGCACCGCCGGGATCGCCACGCTTCTGGCAGAGGGCCTCGGGGACACAATCCGGGTGTCACTCACCGAAGCACCCGAAAAAGAAATTCCTGTCTGCTTCTCAATCCTGCAAGCCCTGGGATTGCGCAAAACGATGGTGGAATACGTGGCGTGCCCAAGCTGCGGTCGCACTTTGTTTAATCTTGAGGAGGTGCTTAATCAGGTGCGGGATGCCACATCCCACCTCACCGGTCTCGACATCGCCGTGATGGGTTGCATTGTGAACGGCCCAGGCGAGATGGCAGATGCTGACTACGGTTATGTGGGAAAAACCCCTGGAATCATCTCCCTGTACAGGGGGCGTGAAGAGATCCGCAAGGTGCCGGAAACCGAAGGGGTTGAAGCACTGATCCAGCTCATCAAGGACGATGGACGCTGGGTGGATCCCGCCTGATGTCGTTACTCTGAAGAATCAGTCCTTCAGGACGTTATGCCCACTCCCCGCATGAGCACTGAGCCGTCCAATCGCAAAGGCTTGCTGCTGATTCTTGGTGCCGGAGGCATTGCAGCCGCCGTGGCAATCGCGGCACCGGGTCTGGGCCTACCCAGTACAACCTCGTCGTCGATCACCGACAGCCCGAAAGAGGTCATCGACCAGGTTTGGCAAATTGTTTACCGCGATTATCTGGATTCCACGGGTCAGTATTCACCGGAACGCTGGACAAGTCTGCGCCGCGACTTGCTGAACAAGAGTTATGCAGGCACCGACGAATCGTATGAAGCGATTCGGGGGATGCTGGCCAGCCTTGACGATCCCTACACGCGCTTTTTGGACCCGAAAGAGTTCAAACAGATGCAGATCGACACCTCCGGTGAACTCACCGGGGTTGGCATTCAGATCACGCTCGACAAAGACACCAAAGAAATCGTAGTGGTGTCTCCGATCGAAGGAACCCCAGCATCGAAAGCCGGTGTTCAACCCAAGGACGTGATCGTTTCGATCGATGGCGAATCCACCAAGGGGATGACCACCGAGGACGCGGTGAAGCTGATCCGCGGCCAGGAAGGGAGTGAAGTTACCCTCGGACTGCGCCGCAAGGGGGAAGTGGTCACGGTTCCCCTGAAGCGAGCACGCATTGAAATCAACGCTGTCGAGAGTCGGCTGAACACAGGGTCCGATGGCACCAAGGTCGGGTATATCCGTCTGAAACAGTTCAATGCCAAAGCCTCCCGGGAGATGAGAACTGCCATCCGGGAGCTTGAGAAACAGGGTGCCCAAGGATTTGTTCTCGATCTGCGCAGCAATCCCGGCGGCCTCTTGGAGGCGAGTGTGGACATCGCTCGCCAATGGTTGGACGAAGGCACGATCGTCAGCACCAAAACACGCGACGGCATTCAGGACGTGCGTCGCGCCACAGGCAGTGCGGTCACCGACCGCCCCGTCGTGGTGCTTGTGAACGAGGGATCCGCCAGTGCCAGTGAAATTCTCTCGGGTGCCCTGCAGGACAACAACCGTGCTGTGCTGGTCGGTCAGAAAACCTTCGGCAAGGGTCTTGTGCAGTCGGTCCGGGGACTCTCCGATGGTTCAGGACTCACTGTCACGATTGCCAAATACCTCACCCCGAAAGGCACAGACATCCATAAAAACGGGATCCGCCCCGATGTTCCCGTCGAACTGAGCGAAGAGGAAATTCAATCGCTCACTGTTGAACAGCTGGGGACGGGGAAAGACAGTCAGTACAGAACGGCAGAGACCACGCTGATCAAGGCCCTGCGCTCTCCGGAGAGGGGCCAGGCCTACCGGCCTGGCAGCGCCAATCTGCAATCAGCTCTTCGGCGGTAGGGATAGAGACCGAAACCCTCCTGCTCACTGCGACTGCCGCCGAAACGCGGTCGCTCACTGGCGGGAACAACGGCTGAATAAGGAGAGGTGGGCCTTGTTTCTCGAATCCGGCTCACCATCGTTTTGCAGCCACCAGCGGCACGAATGGCTTGATCAACCCGGCTGAGAGGAATGCGCTGTCCCCACTGAGAATCCCAACCCCAGGCATCACCCTGACGACTCAGCATGGTGAGCGCCTGATGACGGCTGAGCTGTCCCTCACGCAAAAGGCAAGTCACCGTGGCCAAAGAGGCCAGTTGCAAAGAGGAGGTCTGGCCAGCGGGGGACAGCACGGGGCGTGAACGGCGAGGTACCAGCACCGGTGCCGTTGGCACACCGATGCCGGCCGGAAAACCGCCAGCGGGCATGGCCACGGGCAGGCCGCTTCCGCCACCGGCGAACTGGCCGAGCGCGGCCATGGCAAGTTGCATGAGAACTGAATTCATTCGATCAAGAGGACAAAAGAACAGGGTGAGCAGGTAGGCAGTGCAAACGCCTAAACACGAATCTGCGATCCGCAATACCGGTCAAACAGCCGGAGAACCTGCTGGGGAGGAAGCTTTGCCGTGTACCTGGCTTCCAGCTCCGCCAGTTGCTGATTCCGGGGGTAGGCACGCATGGAACGAAATTCGGAGGGGTGATTGCGCATCAGAGCGGCCGCCATCGAACGGTGATGCCGCTGGTCGGTGATCGGTCCACCAGCGCACGTCTGCATGCGATGGGTGGCTTCATGGGCCAGGGTGTCCCACACCTGAGAGGGTGTCTGATGCGATCGGCAGACCACGAGGGTGTCACTTCTGGGGTGGTACAGGCCCTGCAAACCGCGACGGGAACAGTCCTGCTGAACAACACGCACCCCGGCGCGGGTCAGCCTTCCCCGCAGGGCATCAATGGCTTCCCAGGATGTCGCGTGAGCGGGCAGAACACCCAGAACAACTACAGAAACACCGCCGAACCAAAGGGCCAGACACCTTGAAGGCATGGTGAGGGACCGCAACAAGGGACCCATCCACCCTCGGACGATGCATTAAAAAAACCATCACCCAACTGGGTGATGGTTCTGACGGAATATGACTGACCCGTGAAAAGCGAACGGTTCAGGCGATCGGTTGCATCAAGCCACCGCCAGGGCTCGAATCATCATCGTCGTTTTGGGAATCGTCTTGCCACAAGGCATAAACACCAAGGGCGGCAGCTCCAACAAGGCTCGACAGCAGGCCAAGGGAGCCCGCGGAACTGATCGGATCGATGAATTCGCCCATGGTTCCCTTTATCTGAGAACCACTGTAACGAAGAATTGCGCAATGTGTCGGGACTTTCTCATGTTCCTGGGGCACAGCGACGCCCCAGGGTTCAAACGCTGAGAACAGCCTCGTTGCGTTCCTTCTGCTGTTGCTCGCGCTGTTCGGTGGTCAAACCATCAACTCCCGGGATCTGAGCCGCCATCTGCTCCAGCCAACCCTTGAGCTCGTCGAGCTGTTTGTCCATCGGCAAAACCCCAAGCCCGCGGGCCAGCACCTTGGCCGACGCGCCTGTTCCGGTCTGGTACACCAAGCGGCCGTGGAGATGCTGAGGCAAGCCCTGGCGAAGAAGCCTGAAGGCAGGCTCTTCCATGGGCGTCTCCAGAGCGATGTTGGGCTTCTCCGGACGGATGCGGGAAAAACCGCAGCGCTTGGCCAGAAGCTTCAGATTCATGAGCTGCAGCAAGGACTGAACCGGTCCTGGCAGCGCGCCATAACGGTCGGCCCAGAGCGCAGCCAGTTCCACGAGTTCATCACCGCTGAGGCATTCCGCTGCAGCCCGATACGCAGCCATCTTCTCGTCAGCATCGGTGATCCAGTCCGCAGGAATGAAGGCTGTGACCTGGAGATCCACCTGGGTGTCATCCACAGAAGGAATGTCTTGCCCTTGGATCTCCGCCAAAGACTCCTGCAACATCTCCATGTAGAGATCGAAGCCGATCGCTTCCATCTGTCCGCTCTGCTCCACACCCAGCAGGTTGCCGACGCCGCGAATCTCCATATCGCGCATGGCCAATTGATAACCACTTCCCAACTGAGCGAATTCCTGAATCGCCCGCAGTCGCTGACGCGCTGCCTCACTCAACGAGGCATTGCCGGGATAGAACAACCAGGCATGCGCCTGAATGCCACTGCGACCCACCCGTCCGCGCAACTGATACAGCTGGGCGAGTCCGAAGCGATGGGCATCCTCGATGAGAATCGTGTTGACCCGAGGAATGTCGAGACCGCTTTCCACGATCGTGGTGCAAAGCATCACATCGGCTTCACCTCCGTTGAAGGCCACCATGGCGCTCTCCAGTTCACCCTCAGCCATCTGGCCGTGGGCCACCAAGAGCTTCAGTCCAGGCAGCATCTGACGCAGCTGAGCGGCCACATCCTCAATGCCTTCCACGCGAGGCACCACGTAGAACACCTGCCCGCCCCGATCCAGTTCCTGACGAATCGCACTGCGGATCGCCTCTTCATCGAGAGCAGCGAGATGGGTTTTGATCGGACGCCGCAACGGAGGTGGTGTGGTGATCAGGCTCATCTCCCTCACACCGGACAGACTCATGTAGAGCGTGCGCGGAATCGGTGTTGCTGACAGCGTGAGCACGTCAACGTCCTTGCGCAGAGCTTTGATCTTCTCCTTCTGGTTCACGCCGAAGCGCTGCTCTTCATCCACCACAAGAAGACCAAGCTTGTCGAATGCTGTGCTTTTGCTGAGCAACTGATGGGTGCCCACCACAGCATCGATGGTGCCTTTCTTCAATCCCTCGAGAATGGACTTGCGTTCGCCGGCCGTACGGAACCGGTTCAGCAGAGCCACCTTGATCGGATACGGAGCGAACCGTTCGGAGAGGGTGCGCCAGTGCTGCTGGGCCAGCACCGTGGTGGGGGCGAGCATGGCCACCTGACGTCCTGCGGTGATGGCTTTGAAGATCGCCCGAATCGCCACCTCGGTCTTGCCAAAGCCCACATCACCACACACCAGCCGGTCCATCGGTTGAGACTTCTCCATGTCTTTCTTGACCTCGGCCGTGGCCTTGAGCTGGTCGGGCGTTGGTTCATAGGGGAATGACTCCTCAAGCTCGCTCTGCCAAGGACCATCCACCGGAAAGGCGAACCCAGGGGCCTGATGGCGCTCGGCATAGAGCTTCACCAGATCAAGCGCCACTTTGCGCAGAGCCTTACTGGCCCGTTCCTTGGCTTTCACCCAGGCCGAACCGCCCATCTTGCTGAGTTGAGGGGGAGCATCGCTGTTGGCCCGGTACCGGCCCAGACTTCCCAACTGGTCGGCTGCCACCCGCAAAATGCCGTCGGCGTACTGCACGACGAGGTAGTCGCGCACCTCGCCACTGATGGCGAGCTTTTCGAGTTTCTGAAAGCGACCGATGCCGTGGTTGCGATGCACCACAAAATCGCCGGGGCGCATTTTGTTGGGATCCACGGTGCGACTGGCCGCCTTGCGCCGCCGCCGCACATATCCCGTGCTGGTGAGTGTCTGCTGGCCGAAGAATTCGCGGTCGGTGATCAGAACAACACGCCAGGCGGGCAACTGCAGTCCCTCGAGATCAGCGGTGCCGCGGGTTTTCAGGGCCACCGGTGTGCTCTGCTCAACCAAGCGTTCAATCGCCCCGGCATCGGCCGCATTGGGAACGAAACGACTGATGCAGTCGTGTTCTTCGAGCAGGGCAACGGCACGACTGGGCTGGGCCGACAGCAGCCAGACCGCTTGCTTCTGCTGCTGATAGCCCTTGATCAGCTCGCCAAGCTTGCCGAACTGATTGGGATACGCCGGCACCGGCCGGCTGTTGAGATCAAAGGCATTGGGATGGTCGTCCTGCTCCTGGAGCTCCGCCAAATCGAACCCATGGAAGGCAGAGGCCAGAGCCATGGCCTGATCGATGGAACGGTGGAGTCTTGGCAACGGCAGGCCGAGATCGCCGCGATGCTCCTCGGCGTGATCAAACCATTGCTCACCATGGGAGCGTCCATGGCGGCGCTCATCAATGGCAACGCAACACGCTGCAGGCAAATAATCGAGAAGTGACGCGGGTTCCTGCCAGGCCAGCCCGAGCAACCGGCGCATGCCTTCCGGGGTGCCGCCTTCGAGAAGCTCATTGAGAGCCTGATCACTGAGAAGCTGATCCAGTCCATCGGGCATCGACTCGCGCAGGGCTTCAGCGATGAGGGGGCTGAAGCCAGTCGGGGTCAACCGCAGGCTGTCGATCGGATCCAGGGATCGCTGGCTGGCGGGGTCGAACTCCCTGAGTTTGTCGAGTTCATCGCCGAAGAACTCAAGCCGCACCGGGAGCTCACTGCTCACCGGAAATACATCAACGATGTCCCCGCGCCGACTCCAGGTTCCTTCCTGGTCGATTGTCGACACCCGCTCATATCCCAGTTGGCTAAGAGACACGGCCAACGCCTCCAGGTCGATGCTGTCGCCTTTGCGCAGGGTGCGGCAGCGGTCAGCGAGAACCTGCGGCGGCGGGAGGTGGGGCTGAAGGCAACGCTCTGTGGCCACGATCGCCAGGTCGCGGCTTTGCCCCTCCACCTGCAATTCGCTGAGCACCTGCAGCTGTCCCCAGGTGATCTCACTGGTGGGATCGAAGGGTTCGTAGGGGGAGCCTTCGCTGGTGGGATACAGCTGGGCACTGCGCCACCCCATCAGCTCAAGCAGCGCAGTCCAGCGACCGGCCTCCTCCAGGGTGGGCACCACCACCAGCAGGGGCCGGTCTTGATGGCGGGCCATGGCACTGGCCACCAAAGCGCGGGCAGCGCGACCAGCGCCACGCAGCAACAAGCGATCAGAGCGCTCGATCCGCTCACACAGTTCACCGCTCAGCGCCGAGGTCTGAAGCAGACGCACCAGGGAGCTGAGGGGCATGGCGTGACCACGAGCGGCAACGCATGATTGTCGCAATCCACTGCACGGTTTCGTGCGCTGCACCAGGCTCTGCGTCCTATGCCCCGCTACCGCTGCCCCGAATGCTGTTGCGGTCCTGCGATCGTTCTCCATCCCCCGAAAGGGTCCGTGCCGGTGTGTGCCCGCTGCAACACCGTGATGGAGCGCCAACCGCTGGTGCGCCCAGGACCTCTGCTGGTGTTGCTCACGGTTGGTTCGGCTTTGATCGCCATCTCCATCCCCGCCCTGCTCACCCCGCCCCCGCCACCCCGACCGGCGGCGTCCCAAACCACAACCTGACGGCCGATGGGCTGCTAAGGAAGACCGAGAGATCGAGAGACCATGGGCGACAACCGCACACCGCTCCGCAAAGCGCGGTTGGAGCGTCGTTTCGAGACTGCAATCTGGAGGTTTCGCCTGATCACGCTCATTCCTGTGGTGATGAGCCTGATCGGCAGCGTCAGTTGCTTCGTGCTTGGCACCTACGAGGAACTCACAGTGCTCGGGAAGGTGGTGCAAGGGCAGTTCACTTACGCCAACAGCACGCTGTTAATCGGCAAGGTGGTGGGTGGAATTGATTTCTACCTGATCGGAATAGCCCTGCTGATTTTCGGCTATGGCATCTACGAGCTGATTATTTCCGACATCGATGTTCGCCAGCAGGACAACTCCCAAGAACGGCGCAATCTGCTCAACATCGAATCCCTTGATGGGCTGAAGCAGAAACTCACCAAGGTGATCATCGTGGCCCTGATCGTGACCGCCTTCAAGCTGATGGTGAGCTTCGAGGTGAAAACCATCACCGAACTCCTGCAGTACTGCGCAGGGGTGCTGATGCTGGCCTTCAGTGCCTATTTGATCGGTCGCACGGGCAAGCACTGAAACGGGATCTGGGTTTGCATCCCCCGCAAGAGTGAAGCGCGTTCATCCCTAGGGGGGAGGCATCCAAAGGCACAGGCAGCGGACGGTGAAGGGGTTCCAACGCCTTGCCAGCAAATGAGCTCCACC
Source organism: Synechococcus sp. CS-197 (assembly GCF_025128215.1). Lineage (NCBI taxonomy): Bacteria > Bacillati > Cyanobacteriota > Cyanophyceae > Synechococcales > Synechococcaceae > Synechococcus > Synechococcus sp. CS-197. The sequence continues at coordinate 68,648 of NZ_JAHLZC010000011.1, forward strand.
ACAGCACCAACCCCACCCTGCCGCCGGCTCGAACGCCTCCAGCGCCGGGAGCAGCACCGCCCAATTCCTGCATCCATCCAAAAGCGCAATGGCCTGGTGTTGCAACACCTGGGGCTGGCTCACCATGCCGCCAATCAACAGTTGCCCAGGGGCGGTGGCGAGTACGACGACCTCTGCCAGGAAGCTCGTCTTGGACTCGTGAAGAGTTTGGACCGCTTCGAGCCCTCCCGAGGCCATCAGGTGAGCAGCTACGCGATTCCAAAAGCCACAGGACAGATTCTTCATTACAGGCGCGATCGCTTGCACACCTTGAGGATTCCTTGGCGGATCAAGGATCTGCACACCCGCGGCATGCGCTTGCAGGAGCAGCGTCTGCAGGCAGGCCAGGCACCCTTCAGCGATGCAGATCTGGCCGCCGCTCTGGGGGTAGCCCCTCAACGCTGGCAGCTGGCGAAAAGCACCCATCAAGGGCAACGCCTGCTGTCGCTGAACGCACCAGTTCCCAGGGGAGGCCGAACGGATGCCACAGAAGCAAGCGAACGGATCGATCTGCTTCCCAGCCCTGAGAGCGAGGCGCAAGACGACCCCCAACACCATTGGTTGCACGAGGCTCTGCAGAGCCTTGATCCAACCCATCGCCGCTGGCTCTGGTCGCACTGGATCGATGGGATCCCCCTCGGCAAGCTGGCTGAGAGGGAGGGCATGGATCGACGAACCCTCTCGACAATCATGCGCAACACCCTGCAGCACCTGCGCCGCAGGGCTGCAGCAGCCTTCAGTGCAGCATCCCCAGAAGTGCTACCGCTGCCATCGCCAGCAGCGCAGCCCAGGCCGTCTGCAACCCATTAACCAGTTCGTTGCTGAGCCAGGGCCATCGGCCCTGGCCAGTGGCCCCCAGCAAACTCTCAAGCAGCGTGGAGAGCAGTCCAACAACCGACACCAGCACGATGGCGGATGCCGAAGTGAGCAGCCCCAGCAGTGCCATCACCAGGGTCATCAACAAACTTCCCGCCGCACTGGCAAGGGTTCCCTCCACGCTCACAGCCCCCTCAGTACCGGCCGGCACAGGCCGCAACGTGGTGATCAGCAGGGTGGTGCGCCCCCAACGCTTACCGATTTCACTGCCGAACGTATCGGCAAGCTTGGCCGCGAAACTGGCAGCAAAACCGATCAGCAGCAGACGCTCTGATCCAAGCCCGGCGGCAATGAGCATCGCCAGCACCAAACCGGTGAAGGCTGAACCCCAGACATTTTCAGGGCCGCGTCGCCCCCCTCTGGCCTCGGCGAGACCCAGATCAAGCTTGCGGGCAAATCCAAGCTTGGTGACCAGCGAGCCCAAAACCAGGTAGGCCACCACCGCAAGCCAACCGCGCCAACCCAAGGATCCCCAGAGCACCGTGCCCAGAATCCCCGCGTGACACCACCCGGCACGCGTCAGCACCGGAAAGCGTTGCGCCACGCTGATCAGAACACCGTTCACCACCAACGCCGTCAGCCAGAGCATCGGCTCCTGGGTTGGAAAATCTGGCGAAGGAAAAGCCATGGCTTGTGTTGCACTGCCCTAAGCATCAACGCTGGAGGCTGCGCTTGCGCGGATAATCACCAGTGGTGTCACTCCGGATCCGCATGGTGCTGCTGCGCAAGGGTTTTTATCTCGAACTCGATACGGGGAAGGCGGCTGAGACTCCAAAGCTTCAGCTCGGCACGGTCAGAACCGTGAGCGAATCCCCAGACGACGGGGACGACACAGCCGCTGTTGTATCAACGCCAGCGACTGCTGCTGCGGTGGCAGTTCCAGCCACTGGCGGGGTTCAGGCAGCGTCGACCAGCACCAATGCCAAACCCTCCCTCACCACCGCGGAGGCCATCGCCGCGGAACTGGCTGCTACCGAAGCATCCCGCCCTGCTGTTCAATACGTCACCTTCGCTCCAGAAGCCCTCAAACCCGGCTCCAGCATTCAACCTGGCAAGCGCAAGCCCGGACGCAACCTCTCCAATTTCCGCTCCATGGCGTCTGAAATGTTCAAGAGCTGACGTTGACCTCACTGTCGAAGATGACCTTGAAATCCAAGCGATCAAATGGCTTTCTGAGCTGGATCGGAGGTGGTGATCGTGCCAATCCCGAGGAGACCAAGCCCAGCTCGTCCCGCGAACAACCCCTCACGAGCGCGCGCATCGCCCGTCTGCGCCGGATGGGGGTCAAGGGACGTCAGCTGATGGATGCGTACAAGCGTCAGGTGCGCTGAACGGCTCGCCTCCAACTGCAGAGGGCCGTGGCAGCAGCCACTGCAGCCGTGGAGCTGCGCAGGATTGTGTCGCCAAGACCAACGCCACACCAGCCGGCCTCGGCCGCGGATCGCAGCTCGTCGCTCGTCCAACCACCCTCAGGCCCGATGGCGATCCAACAGCAACCAGCCCCGGCCCCATGCGCCGCCAACAGCGTTGACAGATCCGTAGAGGCTTGATCACGGGTCACCGCAATCAGGCGCAGGCTCTGCCCAGAAGGACCGTTCCACCAGTCGTCTGAGGACAGCACGGGCAGGAGCTCAGGGGCCCAGAGACGTTCACATTGCTCCACCGCTTCGCGCAGGATCACCCCCCAGCGATCCGGCCTGCATTCCGCCTGCGGGACAGACCGTTGGGCCTGAAGAGGTTGCAAGTGATCCACCCCCAGCTCGCAGGCCATGCGCATCACCTCATCCATCCCGCGGCGCATCAACGCCACGGCCAATCCCAAGCGTGGTTGGGGGGCTGCAAGGGTTTGAAGACGTGCATCAGCGCCACGATCGAGCGAAAGCTCACCCTCTGGGGTGAGGCGGGTACCGAACAACTGGCCGCAACCATCCACCACGTGCACCTCGGCACCAGGACGCAGGCGGAGCACCCGCTTCAGGTAGCGCGCCTCCGCAGCGGTGAGACCAAGACGGCCCAGCGCCTGGGCGTCACGAAGCCTGGCCGGTTCGATCAGCAGCCGCCGTCGCTCAGCCACAGCCGCTCAACTCATGCCAGGAAAGATGCTGTCCGGATGGTCTTCAACCGGCCAATCGTCGTTCACGCCACCGATCAGCAATTCCTCAATCTGCACAAGATCGGAATCGAGTTGACGCAGGGCGTTAATCAACACATCCAGGCACACCCCGTCGCTTGTTCCGAGATCAACCCAACAACGCGCCCAGTCTTGCTCGTACTCGAGCTGCCCCATGTTGTGCATCAAGGCCGGCATCACTGAGGTGGACTCGTCGTTGTCGTAACTCATCCAACTGAGCTCATCTCCCTCCTCGTGCACCTGCATGGACTCGGCATTGAATCCTCCGAGCCTCCCCAGCACATACCAGCTGTCGAAGATGCCATCGACGTAGTTGCGCTCCCCCTGACTGGGAACTTCGCTGAATCGCAGCCAGAGCCAGCAATTGAAGGGGTCGACCTCTCGGAAGCGAACGTGCATGACCTTCAGGAGACTCCTGCATCATCGCTGGCTTCTGGCGGATCGACCATGCTGGGTTTCCTTGTGAAGGGATGCAGCGCGTTCAGAACATGCTGGAACTCACGGATCTCCACTACAAACCAGCGACTTCAGAGCGCGCCATTCTCCAGGGAGCGTCTCTCAGAGCTCAGGAGGGCAGCCCTCTGCTGATTTCAGGGGAAAGCGGCAGCGGCAAAACCAGCCTGCTGGAGGTCATCAGCGGCATGGCCGGCGCCCAATCCGGCTCCATCACCTGGAAGGGGGCGAGCCTGAATCAACGCCAGCGACGCTGGCTTTGTGGTGTCGTCTTCCAATTTCCTGAACGTCACTTTCTGGGACTGAGCGTGAGCCAGGAACTGAAACTGGGTCACCGCAGGCTGTCGGGTAGCGAGCAGATCGAGGTCCTCAGCCAGGTAGGACTGCATGGGGTGGACAATCGACAGGCTCCAGAGCGGCTCAGTGGTGGTCAACAACGCCGGCTGGCTCTGGCGGTGCAACTGCTGAGGAAACCGGAGGTGTTGCTTCTTGATGAGCCCACCGCGGGCCTGGACTGGTCGGTGCGTGGTGAGGTGCTGGATTTGCTCTACAACCTCTCGCGACAACGGGTTCTGATCGTGGTCACCCATGAACCCGAACTGTTCTTGAACTGGAACTGCGAGCACCGGCAGCTGCGCGACGGCCAACTGCGCCCTCTGTCACCATGACCGCTGCGATGCAGTGAGCCCATGGCTGATCGGCTGGTGCGGGCAACCGCAGCCGGAGGAGGAATCCGGATTGTCGCCGTGACCACCGGCGAGACAACCCGCTATGCCCAGTCACGCCATGGGCTGTCGTACCTGACCACCGTGATGTTGGGTCGGGCCATGAGTGCGGGGCTTCTGTTGGCCAGTTCCATGAAAGTGAGCCACGGCCGGGTGAATCTCAGGCTGGGCTCGGATGGTCCGATCCGAGGGCTTTCGGTGGATGCCGGCCGGGATGGACGGGTGCGTGGCTACGTGGGGAATCCAGGTTTGGAACTCGATCCTGTGCGGACAGCCAACGGCCAGGCCGGATTCGACTTCACATCGGCCGCGGGAACGGGTTATCTGCACGTTGTGCGTGACGAAGGCAAAGGGGAACCCTTCAGCAGCACAGTGGAGCTGGTGAGCGGTTGCATCGGTGATGATGTGGCGTCGTACCTGCTGCACTCCGAACAAACGCCATCCGCTGTGTTCGTGGGTGAAACCATCAACAGTGATGGCCTGCAGAGCAGCGGTGGATTGCTGGTGCAGGTTCTCCCGAAAGCAGCCGAAGAGCCCGCTTTGGTGGCCTTGCTCGAGGAACGCTGCCGTGAGATTCAGGATTTCAGCGACCAGCTGAACCGTTGTGGTGATCACCCGGAGCAGCTCATCCAACAGGTGTTCCCCGACCTGGATCCGCAACCGATTCCAAGCGGCGAACCGATGCAACCGGTGGAATTTCACTGCCCCTGCAGCCGAGAACGCAGCCTGGGAGCCCTCACCCTGCTGGGTTCAGAAGAGCTCAACGACATGCTCGAAAACGATCGAGGCGCCGAACTCACCTGTCACTTCTGCAGCGAGGTCTACAAAGTGAATGAAGACGAGCTTGCAGCACTGATCAAAAGCCTGGCTTGATCAAAACTCTGGCTTGATCAAAACCCTGACTCAAGCCAGAAGCAGCGTTCCTGCAAGCAGAAGGAGCAGGGCGGGCAGTGATTGCCACTGTTCCACGGTGAATGGCAGACCCGATCCAGCGACGGCAACACTGAGCAATGCCCCAACCACCAAGCCCAAAATCAGCAGCAGAACGCTCCAACCCAAGGAACCGAGGGGGCGGCGTCCACGCCGAATCTGACTCATGAACAAACCGATTGTTCCCAGCGCGAGAAGCAGCTCGATCGTTTGCGGAGCAAACAGCAACAGCAGCAGCGCCAGGGCACCAAGGGAGAGGCGCACCACCAGCCCCTGACCTTGCACCAACGTGAGGTCAGGGACCACCGCCGATCCCTTCAACGATGGAGCTGGAAGCGAAAAATTGCGGAAACGGGTGAGAAGAGCTGCTGGTCCGTTGCTGGTTTGCGAAGCCGCTCCTTCGCCCTGCTCACGCTCCATCCGCGATGCCGTAGCCGCTTCGGCACTGAGGCGGCCCGATTGACGGTCGCGGAGACGATCCATCAAAACGGCGTCGTATGCGGCTTCAACCTTCGCTCGGGCAACAGCGTCCTCGCCGCAGGTCTTAAGGACGCGATCACGGGCCCGCTGAACCTCATCAAAACTGGCGTCGGATCGGATCTGCAACTGTTGATAAGGATCCTGTCCGTCGGTGTCATCACCGGGATTCAGCCCTGCTGCCATCGGAGCTCTCTTCTCTAACGCAAGGCTATCGAGGAAGACGACCAGACGAGTTGGTCATCCGAGATCAGCAGAGGAATCAGAACAGAGGTGGACCGTGGCGAAAGCCCTGCTGACGCTCGAAACGGTGGCGGCAACCAGGAACTTCTGCGCTGAGGAGAAACTGGCGGTGCTTAATCAGGGGCATCTGCGGCGGCAGGTGGTACCCCTCGAGCACTTCCACACGATCGCTGCAATCACGGAAGCAGACGTAGTCCGTTCCTCCGTCATCACAGGGCCGAAGTAGCCAAAGGGTGTCCAAACCTCACCACACAAGGGATTGCAGTCTGGCGATTTCGCTCTGCGGCCGTGAGGGTCGTAGGGGGATGCGGACAGCCGCACCTGACATTGGTAAAGGCTGGGTTAAGACTGAATGCAGATGAATGAGGACACCATGCAAACCCTCACCCACACCCAAGCCACCCGTCAGCACCAGCCCTTGACGTTTGCTCCGGGCACGTGGCCCGAAGCTGCTGCCCACGACGTCAGAACCTGGATCCGAGCTCTGATCCATGTTTGGTTCAGAGGCTGATCGGCTCCACGCCACTCACCACAGGAGCAACCGCGCTGAGCTCGAGGGCCGGGTGCTCCTCGTTTAACTGATTGAGATTCCACTGATTCTTGAATAACAACACCGGGCGGTTCCAGGCGTCACGCACCGTTTTGCAGTTGAAGATTCGACCCACTTTCTCCAGCGCTGGCCATCCACCATTGACCCAGCGAGCCACTTGATAGCCCAGCGGTTCCAGCCTGGTCTCCACGCCGTATTCATTCTCTAAACGGTGCTGCACCACCTCAAGTTGCAGCTGACCGACAGCAGCGAGGATCGGATCGCGCTTGCTCTCGTCGGTGTCGTAGAGAATCTGCACAGCGCCCTCTTCACGCAGCTCATTGACCCCTTTGCGGAAGTTTTTGAAGGCTGAAGGATTGGGATTACGCAGCCAGCTGAAAATCTCCGGACTGAAACAGGGAATGCCTTCGTACTCAACCTTGGGTCCGACATACAAGGTGTCTCCGATCGAAAACATGCCCGGATTATTGAGGCCGATCACATCCCCCGGATAGGCGTCCTCCACCACAGCCCGGTCCTGACCGAAGAGTTTCTGAGGTCGGGAGAGGCGGATGGCACGCCCTGTTCGCGCGTGGCGAACGGTCATGTCCTTCTCAAACCTGCCGCTGCACACCCGCACAAACGCCACACGGTCGCGATGGCGTGGATCCATGTTGGCCTGAAGCTTGAACACGAAGCCACTGAAATCCGGGTTCAAGGGATCGACAGGGCCGTCATGACCGAGACGGGCCACCGGTTTCTGCGCCATCTCCAGAAAGGCATTGAGGAACGGACGCACTCCGAAATTGGTCATTGCAGATCCGAAGAACACCGGCGTGAGCTCACCGGCATGCACCAGCTCCAGGTCGAGCTCAGCCCCGGCAGCATCCAGAAGTTCCATCTCCTCAATCGCCTGCTCCAGGAGATCGGACTCCACCAGATCGAGAAGCTCTGGATCGTTGAGAGACAAATGCCGCTCTTCCGACTGCTTGCCGCGTTCAGCGCGGCTGAACAACACCACCTCCTTGGTCCGTCGATCGATCACACCTCGAAACTGCTCGCCACTGCCGATTGGCCAATTCACAGCCCAGGGAGTGAGTTCCAGTTCGGCTTCGATTTCATCGAGAAGTGCCAGAGGCTCACGCCCCGGACGATCCATCTTGTTGATGAACGTGAAAATCGGAATCTGCCGCATCCGGCACACCTCAAACAGCTTGCGCGTCTGAGGTTCCAGTCCCTTCGCTGCATCTTCCAGCATCACGGCATTGTCTGCCGCCGCCAGCGTCCGGTAGGTGTCTTCGGAAAAATCCTGGTGTCCAGGTGTATCGAGCAGGTTGATGATGTTGCCCGTGTAATCGAACTGCAACACCGTTGAGGTGATCGAGATTCCCCGCTGCTTCTCCAACTCCATCCAGTCGGAGGTCACCTTGCGCTGCTCACCCCGGGCCTTCACAGCTCCCGCCTGCTGAATGGCACCGCCATACAGAAGAAGCTTTTCCGTCAGGGTGGTTTTACCGGCGTCCGGGTGGGAAATGATCGCGAAATTTCGGCGGCGGGCCACCGCCTCCAGAAGTTCCTGGCCGTCTTGTGTACCTGCTTCCGTGCTCATGCGCTGGACTGATCCAGACCAGCCTGACAGCCCGTGATCCAGCCATGGATCTCGAGATAGCGATCCTCCAGTTCGCGAACCTGCAGATGAGCGAGTTGGGCGTCCCGCAGTTGCGCTCTCACCTCCTCCAGCGTGAAGGCAGCCTGCAGCGACGCCCTGTAGTCCCTTTGCAGCACTTCAGGCGCATCAGCCACGTAACGCTCGCAAAGCTGGTCCAGCGCCAGCGCCGAGGGAGGCCGCCTTAAGTCGCGATGCATAACCAGACAGCGACTGCCGGCAAGCAGACGCAGGCCACTCCAGAGCTTCTGCGGATCATGGAGATGGTGAAGAAGACTGTTGCTCACGATCAGGGAGGCCCTGGATTGAAGCCCATGCCAGGGCAAGGGAGACAGCACATAACGGAGCCGTTCGCGCGCGATGCCGGCCCGACGACGGTTGGACTCCGCCGCCGCAATCATCTGCGGGGCAGCATCCACCGCCACGACTTGGCAGGTCGGCCAGTGCCTGGCCAGACGCTCGCTGATGTTGCCCGGGCCGCAACCCAGATCAACCAAGCAGTCCCCAGCCCCCAGTCGCTCACCGGACTGCTGCAGCAACTGCTCGATGCACTCCACCAGGGCCTGGTCGCTGGCTGCAAAGTCTGCAGCTGCATAGGCCTGCACCTGGAGCGGATCGTTCATGAGCTCCGGCTCGGGCGTGCGCGGGATCATGGGGTCGCATCGGTGGAGTGCACTTCGAGAGTCTGGGTAGGAAAGGGAATCTCGATGCCGTTCTCGCCCAGGATCGCGAGGATACGGCGGTTCAAACGGTGCATGCTGTCTTCGAAATCGTCGTGGCGATCGTGCGTCGACGAGATTTCGAGCTCATGGTCATAACTGAAGGCAGAAATGCGCACAAGCCGGCAGGCTTCGTAGTTGAGCTGGGGGTCTTCAGCGACCACCGAATGCAGGAGCTCAGGAATGCGCTGCAGCTGCTCGGCGGTGGTGCTGTAAGCGACACCCACCACGATTTCCGAGAGATCAACCCGCTCAAGCAGCTCCTCCAAGGCAACCATCAAGGTCTCGCGCACGCGCAGAAAGGCTTCCCACCCATGCAGTTCCACCATCACGAACACGATCAGTTCGTTCCCTCCAGCGTCCGAAGGCCCCAAGCTCACCACCGGCTGGTGCGATCCAGCCAACTGACTTTGAAATGACGCTCCTTCGAGCAGCCTGCGCGTCTGCCGCAAAAGCTCCTCCAATTGGTAAGGAGACAGGGGGTCACGGATGGGCAGACGCACCTCCAGCCCCTGGGTCGGCGAGCGATGCCGGCTTAGACCACGGCGCGAGAAATTAACGATGGTGGCTTCATCAGCCACGGAATTGGGGATCGTGACGCGACTCTCGAGGGTCTGCAGCTCCATGGAGCGCAGACCGATTTTGGTCACGAATCCGAGCTTGCCTCCCACCTCACAAAATTCACCAACGCGCAGCGGTCGGTCCGTTTGGATCGACAATCCAGCGAACAAATTGCCCAGCAGCTTGGAGGCACCCAAACCGATCGCCAAACCGGGCACCGCCGAGAAGGCGAGCACCGTGCTCGAGGGAAGCCCGAGCAGGAGCAGGAGGCGGTAGATCAGCACCACCGAAACCAACATGCCAATGGCACGGCTGATCGGCATCACCAGGCTGTTGATCCTGCGAAGCCGCATCGGTGAATCACTCCCTCGCCAGCGGGACAAGGATTCTGCTCCGCTCCGGCCGAAGGCCTCAAAGAGAAAAAACACCAGAACACTGGCAGCCACATACCAGATCACATAAAAGGAATAGATGACCACCACGAGTGGAAAACCGGTGAAATTGAGGATGTTGTCGATCAGGTCCTCGATGAAATAGGTGAGAGGCAAGAGCGGAAAAATGATGAACACCCGTTTCCACGCCAACGCATCCCTGCTGTAAAGCTCGAGATCCTCATTCGCAGGCAACGACTCACCCCGATAGGTGTTGATCAGCAGGCGCATGAGCCACAACGCCAGCACGCCATACAAACCAATGAACACGGCAGCACTCACCACCTGAAACAGGGTCTGGTCACCGATGGGCCACTCGAGCACGCGGCGCCATTGCAGAGGCAATGCCAGATACCAGTCAGGGGGAATGAGGTAGCCGGGGGTGTAGATGAAATCCGCGTAGAACCTTGGTGTGGCGAAGGGTTGTGCGATCACGGGAATGTCGCGAATCTCGTCGTACATCGCGCGCGCCGATGCCACGGTTCCAGCGGAAAAATAGAAACTTTCGTTTTCAGGATCCCCCTCAAGGTCTGACGTCAAAGTGATGGCCGTGCCAGGAATGCGCCAAGAGTCCGTCGGTGTGGATCGCAAGTCGTTGCGCTGTTTCATTCCTTCCACATCAGGAATGTCAATGGGCTGACGGCTGTGAGTTAACACGTAATCCAGCACATGCTTGAGCTGAATGGCAGCCTCATCAGCCATATCGGAGCGCACGCTCTCAGCAAAGGCACTGGCATCCAGCGCTTTCACCGCCAAGTTGAACAAAAGAGTCGTGTCGTCGATCTGCTCCTGCCTCGACACCCCTCCACGTCGCCCTGCGTCAGGGGTCTGCCCGAGACGGTCAGCACGATGCCCCACATCGGCCATCACGGCGTAGAAATTCAACAGGGTGGAGCGGGGGCTATCGCCCACCACCTGGTCCAACACCACATCGCTCCAGTTGTCGGCATCCCGCTGAAGCTGGGGGTAAAAGGGCTGCTGTTCGATCGGGATCAGCTGATTCCCACCTGGCGCGGGCCTGGACGCCACACCTGGGGGTTGCGTGCGCCCCAGAGCCGGAGCAAAACCCAGCAGACAAGACAGGCAGAGCACCAACAGAAAGCGCCCTGGTTTTGAAGAAAAGCAAGCAAGAAAGCGCTTTTGCTTCGGCATCGACCTGGAGCAGCAGTGGCATCAATGCTGCCAAGGCCTGGGACAGACAACGCTGAACACTGCGGGTGGTGCCAGCACCCCCTTGCTGCCCCCATCGCTGGCGTTAGGGTGCCGGTACTGACCCAATCTCCCGTGACCCTGACTCCAAGCCGCAGCGTCGGCCCGGACTCCAAAACATCGCTGTCTGGCAATGGCGATTTCCCAGCCACTGCCCCTGCCGCCAACCCCGTCTTTTATCGGACGTACAGCCGCCGCAACAGCGAAGGGCGGGAAAGCTGGACTGAGGTTGGCGCACGCAACCTTGCTGGATTGAAGACGCTCGGCAGCCTCACCGCCGAAGAGATCGAGTTGATGGCGCGGATGCAGGCCGAGAAGAAAGCGCTCCCCTCCGGACGGTGGCTGTGGATCGGCGGCACGCCCTGGATCGAACAACAGGTGAACTTTTCAGGTGCTTACAACTGCACCTCCACCAACCTGGTGGACTGGGAAGCCTTTGGTCTGATGATGGACCTGGCCATGATGGGCTGCGGCACTGGCGCCATCATTGAGCCCCATTTGATCGAACGTTTGCCGGTCGTCGGCAACCCGATCGAGGTTCTCAGCGTTTCCGACATCGGCATCACTCCCGCTGGTGAGCGCCAGGAACACACCAGCCACACCATCCACGGAGAAGTTGTCTCCATCAAGGTCGGTGACACGCGCCGGGGTTGGGTCGACAGTTACCAGCTGCTTCTGGAGCTCAGCAGTGATCCCCGGTTCGCAGGCCGAACCGTCAAGGTTGAGGTGGATCTCTCCGATGTCCGTCCTGTTGGCGAGACCCTCAAGGGCTTTGGCGGGATGGCCAACCCCGTGAAGCTCAAGGATTTGTATGCGCGGGTTGCCCGGCTTCTGGGCAAAGCGATCGGCCGCAAGCTCACCTCCGTGGAGTGCTGCCTGCTCATCGACGAAGCCGCTGTCACCATCGTGGCGGGCAACATCCGGCGCAGTGCTGGCATGCGCCAGTTCGCCTCCGATGATTCCAGCGCCGCTGGTGCCAAGGACAACCTCTGGCAACAGGATGCAGAGGGCAACTGGCGCATCGATCCTGAGCGCGATGCCTTGCGCATGGCCAACCACACGCGCGTGTATCACACCCGTCCCAGCCGAGAGGTGCTGCTCGACGCCGTCACCCGTCAGTTCCACAGCGGTGAAGGAGCGATCCAGTTCGCCCCCGAGGCCATCGCCCGTTCCAACGCTGATCTGCTCAGCACTCCCGAGCTGCGTCGGGAATTCATTGAGATCTACTGCGATCAAGGCAGGGAGGAGGCCGGCCGTTGGCTGAGCCTCAACCACGGTCCCATTGCTGAAGACGAGCTTGAGCATCGCCTCGGCCGCTACGGCCTCAACCCCTGCGGCGAAATCCTCGGTGCCGATTTTCACTGCAACCTGGCGGAGATCCACCTCAACCAAATCGACCCCAGCGATGACGAGGGCCAACGCGATGCCTTCCGCGCAGGTGCTCTGTCGGTGGCCTGTCTTCTGAACCACCAGTTCGAAGTGGAGCGCTACCGCCAGAGCCGGGCCTGGGATCCGATCGTTGGTGTGAGCTTCACCGGTCTGTTCGACTTCTTCGTGCACGCTTTCGGCACTCCCTGGCTGCAGTGGTGGGAGGCAGGTCGTCCCAACAGCGAAGAAGGTCAGGAGTTCAAACGGCGCGAGGCGGAGTACCTCAGTCGCTGGAAAGCCACCGTCAACGAGGCTGTCTGGGAGTACTGCGATCGTCACGGCCTACGTCGCCCCAACCGCTGCACCACGGTTCAGCCCGCAGGAACCAAGAGCCTGCTCACCGGCGCTGCTCCCGGCTGGCATCCCCCCAAAGCTCAGCGTTTCATCCGCCGGATCACCTTCCGCAAAAACGACCCCGTGGCCATGGCCTGCATGGACTATGGCTACACGGTGGTGCCGTCCCAGTCGGATAAAGACGACCAGGGCCGCCTTCTGGATGACCCATTTGATCCTCGCTGCACCGAATGGCTGGTGGAAATCCCCACTGAAGTGAGCTGGGCCAATCTGCCCGGTGCCGATGCCGTGGATATCAACGCCTTCTCAGCGATGGCCCAGTTCGACTTCTACATGCAGGTGCAGACGCACTACACCGCGCACAACACCTCAGCCACGATCGAGTTCCGCGAGAACGAGATCGAGGCACTCACTGATGCACTGCACGGAACCATTGAACGGGGCGAGGGCTACATCTCGGCCGCACTGCTGGCCCGCTTCGATGCCAACGCCACCTTCCCGCGTTTGCCCTTCGAACCGATCGATGCCGACACCTATGAACGGATGCAATCCGACGTGATCCAACGCCGCGTGAGTTCCGATTTCTTCGAAGCGCTTCAGCGCTACGACATGGGTGAGATCAGTGAGGCGGGTCCTGCCGGCTGCGACTCCGACAAGTGCCTGCTGCCATTATCGAAGCCGTAAATCATCCACTTGCTTAGGCTGAGACCAAGTATTATCATCCAAAAAACGAAACTCTTAGTCAATACAAAATTTGTCATGATTTGGAAAACTATCATCAGCAAGGCTTTCGGTCTACTTGACGAAAGCCTTCCCCAATCCGAGTCAATAATTCAGACTTCCGAGAACACATCACCGACTTCAACGCCTACTAAAGTTATCATATTTGATGGCAAAAAATACGACATTGAGCAATTAGACGATGAAACTAAGGTCATATCGAAAAATCTACAGTCAGCTGATCGCTGCATAAATACACATCTGCAGAAAGCAAAGCTATCCAAAGCTGCGATATCGCATTACGTAGAACAATTGAGACCCCATCTTGATCAAATCAACTCGATTAACTAAAGCCTATTAATTTCAACTCTCTATCTTTAGTCTCTTGAAGATCATCAAAGGGAGTCCAACAACGTTTTCAACCTGGATAAGCTCCCATCCTTCATCTCCAACTTTATTAAGAAACCTATCAATCTGCTTTCTGCCATCTTTCTCAGCATAAATACTTGGAAACTGTTCTTTTAAGGTTTCCGCACTCAAGGTACCTCCTAGCTTCTTGCTTGCATTCTCAGGGCTAGAAGATTGTGAATTGAATAATTGAACAACTTTGTACTCCCACTTTTGAATTGCAGCGATTTGCTCAGGCCTTTTTTGAAAGAACTTTTTTAACATCATTGAATTCACATCAAATTACTACAGAATCCCACAAAGCTCAATAGGCTTAACATCCATAAACCAGATCGTCCTAAACCACATGGTATTGACATGCTAGAATACAAACGATCACTGGAGAGGTGGTCGAGTGGTTTATGGCTCTGGTCTTGAAAACCAGCGATGTGAAAGCATCCGTGGGTTCGAATCCCACCCTCTCCGTTAGCCAAAGAAAATCCCACATTTTGTGGGATTTACAAAAGCTTTAATAGGCGTTGCCCATACCTGTTGGCGAAACTACTACGGGTTTCAGATTTCCCTCTTGGTCACTATTGTGACTTATGCTCCACGCCATACAGGTCATTGGGCCTTGCCAGTTAATATGATTATAGTCATTATGAACGCCACCACTCTCTATAGTTTTTGTGCAAAAAACATTATCCATCCTCATCAACCCCATGCACCACACCATTCCGCTGACTTTATTACTGGTCAATACGCACAGGGTCAAGGGTTGATTTATGGCTTTGCTCAATCGCTTGTAACTGCTCATTGTCTTCAGCGTAAGTTGAATTTTTCAGATCTAACTTGTCAAATCACTGATCTTCAATCGCACTTGGACCATGTTTTATCGTCCTCGATCTGGAAATATTTTACTCCTTTAAGACAGTTGTTTGACACTTTTAAGAGTGCCTTCAATCGCTAGTTTCCATGCATAAAACACTCGAGAGTCGGCGTCAAGCTTACAGTCTTATTCGTACTTCCCTTTTTGCTGCCTTTAAACGGCATCGACCATTCTCACTACTTCGAATTGGTGACGGAGAATCCGTAATCTTAGCCCATAACTCATCGTCGCCTCAAATTGATTTAGAAGCTCACTTGAATCTTTGGTTTGGCAAATGCTTGCCGTCAGCAAATCAGCTGCTCCGCCTTCAACAACGTCTTAAGCTTGCATGCCGAACATCAACGATTCTCGGAATCCCCACCTTGCGCCAATGTGGCCTGAATCCTCGTTACTTAACTTCTTACAACTCGCTTGTATCATTATTGTCCGGTCGGCGACGTGTACTTTTAACTGATGCCGCTATTCATCGTTTTTTGCATCTATCGGGAGATCTTTTAGCGCTGCTAAGGGGATCTCCATATTTGGGAGTGGTGACATCTAAGCCTATTGCTAACGAGGTTTTACGTTTCTTTAGACCATCTCAGCTATTTGTTCAAACTGTCCCGCCTGAATCTCCCTTGCTTCATCAAGAAATCACTGAACATTCGCGGTCCTGGTACGATCATTCAGGTAAACCTTTGATGATTTCGATCAAGCCACCGTATCGCGGTGCCCCCTATCTCGTTGGTGCTGGCTTGATGGGAAAGCTAATTTGTGACCAAATACGCTCAGCCGGGGGATTTGCCATCGATATTGGCAGTCTTTGTGATGGTTGGTCGTCAGTTCCGTCACGCAGTTATTTTGATAACTATCCTCCTGGCTTTTACAGTCTTGAACATGCTTATAAGCTTAGCCTCTTGTCTGATCAAACCCGCATGGAAAAATTTCTTTCCTATATCCAACTCTACGAAGCCGCGCCTAAATCTTTCTGTCTTTCTTGAATAGCGGTGATGAGTTGAATTCAGATTAAAACTGATATTTTATCTAATTGTGACGGATGGTATGACAATCAAAAACCTATATAAGTTATCAACTAAACAAGGGGCAGCTCTTACAGCAAAAGGTCGTGCATCAATTTACAGACGCAGTGGCTCAAAGCACCAGAGCAACCAATCCAAAGACAAATAGGGTATGGGTGCTAATACCTCCTAAATGCCTGAAGGCTTACGTAAGTACTTTGAAAAGAATTAAGAAAACTCAAAATTTAAGCGGTAATTAGCTGGCAAGTCAAGCCTATTGCCAAAGAACCTTTAGTGTGTAAATAAGAAATCTGATAAGACCCGGCAAGAGACCTAAGCCCATCCTCTCCGTACTTTTTTACAGGACAATCAAGCCATGACCGTGAACCGACTGGTACTGACTTTGGGATCAATCATTGGGCTGATCGCGATCGTGGCCTGGATTGGTGAACTCGATGTGGTGTTGCACGACTCAGTACCGAAAGAACAGCCAACCAAAACTCAACAACAAGACCAATAATTTTCTCCAAACCACGCAATCAAATTCCTTCGACCAGTGGAGTTTCGACGTCGCAATTAAACGAAATTGGGTGGATTGAATTCCATGACTCTATCTTTATAGGCAACTTGATTGGCCTTGAGAGTCACGATATCGACAACCTCGAGTCTGCCTGGCCTGATCGATCGCCATCGCCACCGAGTCGGCCGGCAGATTGACCAACAAAAGCCCCTCCTCGCTAGCGTAAGTACATCTGTACTAGAAAAATGTCCGAAGAGCGCTCCCCGCTCCCAAAGCTGCCTGACCCCGAGCACCGTCCAATCTTCCTTGGTTTAAAGCCAGGCATGACCGTGATCGTCAGACATGATTCCCTGCTAGGAGAAGCGCAAGAGAAAGACTGGTGGATGGGACTTGTGCTCCACTGCAACGGAGGAGCGAGGGATCCAAGCATTTATACGCTGTTCCAAATCGCTGATGTGGACACGGGTGTTGTCCGTTGGGTCAACGCTGACCTGGTCACCCACGTGTTGCCGAAAGACCTGAATAGACAAAGGGGGGCTGCTGCCTGAGTACTGTTGGAGCTTGCTTTAGGAGGGCAGGACGGATAAGACCCCACAGCCCCTACTCGACGCCTTGGATCACCTATGCCTGCAAGTTGAAGACGACCCGGAAGTTCAGAGGAATTTCTACATTGCTAACACTCCAGAACAAATTGTTCGACTATCGGTTGAGCTGGGCATTCTGATTGAGGCTGAAGACTTCCGGGCCTTACTAAGAAGCGGCAGTACGGAACGTTGGATTTTGCGTGGGGGTGACCAAACCAATCCCATCACCCATTTAAAACGAGTGTTTCACGTTTGAATCCTCAAGAAAAGAGTCTTTCGATTCGCTGATCTAGCCGTGGCATCCTTCAGGAGCGCTCGATCTCCCGAGAAATCTCCTCCTCGCTGAACTCCCGATCAGGGTGACTGATACTCCATCCCTGGATCAGCAAAGAAATACCCCAAAAGGCGATCGGATAAATCGGCCAGAAGGATCCGCGACCACTGCCCAACCAAACGAGAACAAGGATGGCATTAACAATGAAATAAAGACGCAACTGCTGATTCAGACCGCGCTTTCGTCGCAGCGCCTGCAAAGCGCGCTGGCGAACCAACTCATCAACCATCGAGACTCCATAGCCATCTATGCATAGTGGTAGCAATACAAAGCAAAATCGACCGACGAGCGCACCAGCAAGGCTGAACCGTCTCCTCGACACCATTGTTTGGAGCATCACCAGCCCAACGCCTGATCCAACCGGCTGGAGTCACGCCCTGCAACCCAGATGGGGGTGTTGCATCCTTGCGATGATGGGGACGCCTTTAGGGATGGCCTTCATGCACGCAAATCTCACATGAAACTCTTCAACTTCATACCTGCTGCTGCTGTTATTGGCGCAGCACTTGTCACTTCGAATCCAGCCGAAGCAAGAGCACATCACCTCTCTTCTCTACACAGGTGTTTTTGGCTATAGCGGAAACGTGGAAGAGTGCATAAGAGGGGCAAAGGCCTTGCTCAATGCGAATGGATTCAACAAATCACTTGAGATTGACAAAAAAGAGAATAGCATACGTAACGGCTTGCCATAACGACGATTACATGGTGGTAGAAATTGGATGTGACCAAAAACCAGGCGTAACCTATCTCGCCATCTCAGGACTAGATAATGAAACGACGTACAAAACCTATTCTAAGCTTTACACGTCTGAATGGTAGTCGCCACTGTTCAGGAAGCCGGAAGCCTTAGAGCCAAAAACGATACAAGATCTGCAAGACAAATCAGAGGGCGCTGTTGTCGTCATCCATCTCCTTGCAAGCATTTAAATCCCATCCAATTAGCGGGGTTCTCTATTCGTTAGCTGACAAAGCAGCAAGCTGCCGTCAGAAGCAGGGTTGAGATCCAACTCACTCCCTGATCACCCCACAAGAGAAACGTAATGCTTCCGAAAACTTTACGAACAACGCGTGATTGATTCAGCACTCGAGCAATAGTGATCCGAAAACCCAGAAAACACCTGGATCAAACAAAGCAAGATAACGGTAAGTCCCAATATTAACTCAAAATAATTGTCTAGATTAAATCATTGGCAGCAAAAGTGGCTCACATGGGAGAGTACTGTGCTTTTTGCGACAGGCTTCCACTACCCATTAGTTGATTTCAAAAGCCTTTCTTGGCATTTGAAAGCGTGCCATCTTCAGCATCATTAATCGATTTATAGCCCTCATCCTGGGGTACTGATGCCTGCAAGGGCATGGCACCCAAAGCTGGACTGAAGGGGTCAAGTTCCAAAACCCAGCGAAAAGAAAGGAGATGATTCGCGCCAAAGAAAATCCCCTTTACCACCCCCCGAAACTTAGACACAATTCCTCAACACGTCTTTTAACGCCCAATCGTGATCGGCGCTTCCTTGTTTTTCCACCACACCCAATCGCGAATGGGTGGGGTGTTGCTCAACTGCTCACGCGTTAACCCGAGCCCGAGCTTCTGGGACGCCCCCAAAAGAACGTCGAGCATCTCCTCACCGTTGCTGCAGCGTGCCAGCGCCTCGTTTGTTTTTTTCGCTCCATCCAGAGCTTGAACCAACAGGGCGACCCGACGGGCCACAGGAAGCGAACGAGGATCCATAGGGGTTACGAAAGCTGGTAACAGTAACCATCTCCGCAGACAGGAACAGCCGAAGCCTTCAGAATCAACGAAAATTGTTCATGGCAATGGCGGCCGCACAGGCAAAGCACTGGGTCATCGGTGATGTTCACGGGTGCCATGAAGCCCTGGTCAGGCTGCTGGCGGTTCTCCCCCATCACGACCACTTGGTGTTCTGCGGTGATGTGATCAACCGAGGGCCTGCCATTGCCAACTGCATGAATCAGGTTTGGGATCTGGTTTGCGCAGGGCGGGCCACATGGCTGCGCGGCAACCATGAGCAGGCCTTACTCCAGGGTCTTGAGCAATCCCCCGCCAGCGGCCATGACGACCTCTTGACGATCGACACCTATCGCCAGCTCGGGGATTCTCTCTCTCGCCAGTGGCTGCAGCGTCTGCGGCAGCTCCCTGAGGTGTTCCAAGGCGAAGGGTGGGTCGCCACCCACGCAGGATTTGACAACTCCGGTCGCCCCGACCTGCACATCCGTGAACCCTTCTGGGATCACTACGACGGGCGCTACGGCCGGGTCGTTGTGGGCCATACCCCGCGACCCACTGTGGAGTGCCAAGGCCACATCGTGATGATCGACACTGGCGCCGTCTACGGCGGCCTGCTGTCGGCTTTTTGCCCTGAAACCGATGCGGTGGTTCAGGTGCAGGGCCCCAGAGCTGTCTCGACGACTGAGACGCACTCACGGGAACTGGCCACAGGGCTGCCTTGCTGAGGATTTATCGCAGCAACCGAGCCGAGCTTCTGGCTCAGCTGCTCGCTCAGGAGCTCAATCTCAACCCACCAGGGCCTTTCGAACAGGTTGAAGTGGTGGTGAACACCTGGCCCACGAGCCGTTGGCTTGGGGAACGCCTGGCCAGCTTCAACGGAATCAGCGCCCTCGTTCGCTTCCCTTTTCCCGGGAGCCGCCTGCGCCAACTGGCGCAAGCCGTGCTGAGCAAGGAGCCCCCCCTGGAGGATCCCTGGCGTGCCGAACGCTTGGTGTGGACGGTGATCGCTGTGCTTCCGCAACTGATGCAGTGTGAGGAAGCCAAGCCGCTCAGGCAGTGGTGGAACAATCAGCGCACGACAAGCGACGCGCTGACGCGGGAGCAGTGGTTGCTTGCTCGCCAGCTGGCGGATGCGGTGGATGATTACGCGCTCTACCGCCCCCAAGACCTGGCTGGCTGGCTGGCTGGCGATGACGGAGACCATCTCCCAGCCGTTCTGCGTTGGCAGCCCCTGCTTGTGCGTGCGCTTGCTGAGCGCCTTCCCTGCGAACCCTTCGGCCTGCAGGTTCAACAGGCCGTGGATCAGCTGCGCTCGGGGCAGGCGCCGGCCACACCACTGCCGAAGCGCCTGAGGCTGTTCGGTCTCAGCAATCTCGCCCCAGTGCAGATCGATCTGCTGCAGGCACTGGCTGCCGTGATGCAGGTGGAGCTCTACTTGCTAACGCCCTGCCCAGACCTGTGGGAGCGATCAGCGCAACGACGGCGCCGACTGGGCGAGAACTGGACCGCATCCCCTGATGGAACCTGGCTGATCGAGGCTCCGAAACTGGAGGCCATCCTCGGTCGCATGGGAGGGGAATTCCAGCTGCTGCTGGAGGGCAGTGGCGACTGCTTACTCAGCAGCACGGACCAGGCTGATCTGTTCGCCGACCCGGTGGCGATGGCAGCGTCTGAAGGCAGGCAGGGGTCCTTACTGGAGCAACTGCAACGACAGCTCGCAAGCAGCGAACACTTTCCCTTGCAGCACACGAGCGCTGATCGCTCGCTGCTGTTCATGGGC
This sequence comes from Synechococcus sp. CS-197, assembly GCF_025128215.1. Lineage (NCBI taxonomy): Bacteria > Bacillati > Cyanobacteriota > Cyanophyceae > Synechococcales > Synechococcaceae > Synechococcus > Synechococcus sp. CS-197. Next base: position 89,318 of record NZ_JAHLZC010000011.1, read on the forward strand.
TGTGCAGGCCCCTGGCGGGAAGTGCAGCTGGTGCGGGACCAGATTCTTCACTGGATGGCCGACGATTCCACGCTTCAACCCCGGGACATCCTCGTGATGACTCCCGATGTTGAGCGTTATGCCCCGCTGCTGGCCTCCGTGCTCTCTGACCAGGACGCCACTGGAGTGGATCTGCCCTGGCGCCTGACGGACCGCAGTCAGCAGAACAGCCCTGGATTGCAGCAGGCCTTCATGACCCTGCTGCAGCTCAGTGCGGAGCGTCTCACCGCCACAGGACTGGAAGCACTGATGAGCAATCCGGCGTTTCTCGATCTTCAGGGTCTTGAGGCCCAGGAGGCGATGGACATCACCGCTGCCTTGCAACGCAGCGGCTTCCGTTGGGGACTCGATCGAGAGGAGCGCCATGGCGATGACACCCACAGCCTGCGCTGGTGCCTGGATCGCTGGCTCATCGGCCTGATCCTCCCCGATGAGCCTGGCCTGGCACTCGGCAGCTGTGCACCCGCCGTCGCGGATCTCAGCCTTCAGCAGCTCGAGCGCTGGTGGCCACTCCTGGACCAGATCGCCCAGTGGATCGCGCAGTTGCGCCAAAGCGGAAGCTGCACGGTGTGGGTGGAACGCTTGCGGCGGCTGCTCTCCGATCTCTTCGGCGACGGCGGTGCCTGGGATTGGGAACTGCAGGCCATCCAGCAAGGCCTAGAGACCTGGCTGATCCAGGCAGGCCACTGCGAGCTCAACCTGGAAACCACTGTGGTGATCGCAGTTCTCGAGGAAGCACTGTCGGCCGACAGTGGCCGCTTCGGGCACCGCAGCGGTGCCATGACCGTGAGCGCCCTCGAACCGATGCGTGCCATCCCCCATCGGGTGATCGTGCTGATGGGGCTGGATGCCGCCTCCTTTCCGCGCACGCGCGAACGCCCGGGATTTCATCTGCTGGAGCGGCAGCGGCGGCTTGGGGACCCAAGCAGTACGGATCAGGATCGCTATGTGCTGCTCGAGGCGCTGCTCTCCTCCCGTCAGCACCTCTTAATCAGCTGGAGCAGCCGTGACGAACGACGGGGCGACGCACTGCCACCCTGCCCGCCCGTGCAGCAGTGGCTCAACCTGCTGCGCCAGGAGCTCAGCGAGGAGGCGATGGCACAGGTGCTGATCGAACCACCGGCCAACCCTTTGGATGCAGCCAACTTCATCCCTGCCAAAACGCACGCTTTGAGCTGCGACCGTCGCCTGCTTCAGGCCCGGCAGTGCCTGGATGATCCGCAAGGCCGGGCCCCAGGCCACGCCCCCCTCGGTCTCGCCCTGCCCATTCACTGGCCCCCGGAGGCGCCTCCCCCGCCAGCGCACGCCACCACGCTGAACAGCGACCAAGTGGAACAGCTGGAACGCTGGCTGCAGGCTCCCCAAAGAGCCTGGCTGCGGGAGCGGGGCATCGAAGCCGGGGAATGGTGCGATGCCGTTGAAGATCGTGCACCGCTGGCCCTGCCCGAACGCACCCTCCGCGCCTTGATCACCGAGCGCCTGCGTGATGAACTCGATCGGCTCAAGACCCACCCTGAAGCCCGGTGGGACGTCACCAGATCTGGAGAGTGGATCCGCTGGAGTCAGGGCCGGGGACTGCTGCCGCCCGGGGCTGGGGGGGCCTTGGACGACATCCGCCTGGAACAACGCTGGAAAAACCTGCAAACCACTCTGTTCAGCCTCGGATCCCTCCAGCAGCCTCCGCGATGGGAAAGGCTTGCCACTCCTCCCCTGCCCATGGCGGGAGAGACCGCGGTGTTGATCAGTGCCTCCAAGCTTCAGGCCCGCAGCGTGCTCGAGGGCTGGCTGAAGCATCTGCTCAACCAACGGGCCGGCCGAGCCGCTCCGACGGTGGTGATCTGCCGCGGTGAGAGCAGCAGCAAAGCTGAAACCTTCAGCATCGCCATGCGCTGGCTGCCGATGGAGTCGCAGCAGGCTGATGGCTTACTCAGCGACCTGTTCGCGCTGGCTGAGGAAGGACGCCGGATCTGCTGGCCGATCCCCCCGGAAAGCGGACTGGCCCGGGCCGTTGCTCTGGCCAAAGGCAGAGACGTTGCCGACCGCGCCTTCAGCGCGTGCTGGCATGGCGGCATCAAACGCTGGGCGGAACGGGAACGCAGTGATCTCCAGGCCTGTTTCGGTAACGGTTGCGATGCGGAACGACTGCTCAGCAGCCCGGGGTTCGACAGTGCGTTCGACAGCTTGTATGCCCCGCTGCTCGAGGCCAGACGTCCATGACAGGCCCAGGGGACGCCCGCACCATCCGGTTCGAACCGAACCGTTACCCGCTCAACCCAGGGCTGAGATTGTTGGAGGCCAGTGCAGGCACCGGCAAAACCTTTGCCCTGGCCCATCTGGTGATGCGACTCGTGGTGGAACGGGAGCTCAAACTCGATGCGCTGCTGGTGGTGACGTTCACAGAAGCCGCGGCCGACGAACTGCGCGACCGGATCGGCAAGCGACTCGACGGAGCGCTTCAAGGCCTTCTATGTCTTGAACAGGGAGGCGATGGCGAGGCCATGGCGACCGATGCGGTTCTTCAGGAATGGCTGGCGGAGCACGGCCGCGATCCAACAGGGCGTAAAAGCAAGGCGAGCCTGCTTCTTGAAGCTCTCGAAGCACTGGAGCGAGCCGACATCACCACCATCCATGGCTTCTGCCGGCGCACCCTCCGCCGCCAAGCCCTGGACAGTGGCCGAAGCATGGACCTCTCCGTTGATGATGACCCTCAGACCCTGGTGGAAGAGGTCGCCCATGACCTCTGGCGCGAACAGGTCCTCACCCTTGATCCCGATGATGTCGCTGGGCTCTTGCAGTCAGGGCTGCGGGAAGACACCCTGACGGCCGAACTCCTGCGTCTTGATGGTGATTGCGGTGTGCGGATCGCCGAAGACGCCGAGGTCATTGATACTGAAACCGCTCTGCGGGATGTCTTTCCCATCTGGCTCGAGCAGCGCTGGTTGCAGGTTGGCGAGCTCTGGAGCCAGGACGGCGACGCCCTCGAGCGTTGCCTGCGCGATTGCGCGCAGGACTGGCACAGCCTCGGCTGCAAGGACACGAAGCCGTACAGCCGCAACCCCAGAAAGAATCGCGCCGCTCTGCTGAGCACCTGGCTTCAGACAAAGAACGACACGCAATCGTTACCGATTCGTTACGCAAACGTGCGCAATCAGGACTTACTGGGCACTTATTACCACCCGGGCGTCTTTGCCAAAACAGCCCGGAAATGCGGCGAAGACGCACCGAGTCTGCCCAGACCGGAGCTGATGCGAGCCATCGCTGAACTCTGGGATGGACCTGGGGAGCAAACCTGGCGCTATCTGCTCATACGCGGCTTGCAGGAGATTGACCAACGACGCCAACGGCGCGGGGTGGTGGGTTTCTCCGGCCTGCTCGATGCACTGAACCCAACCGATCCATCCCGATCCCAAGCGTGGATCACAGCCCTGCGCGAGCGTTACAAGGTTGCGTTGATCGATGAATTTCAAGACACCGATCCCCTGCAGTGGAACCTCCTGCACCAGTGCTTTGCCTCCAGTGACCACCTGCTGTTGATGGTGGGTGACCCCAAACAGGCGATTTATCGCTTTCGCGGTGGTGATCTCCAGACCTACAAAACTGCTCGTGCTCAGGTCGATCGCATCGACGACCTGCTCGATAACCGGCGCACCACACCTCCACTGATGGAGGCCATGAATCACTTGATGTCCCCAGGACTCAAGCACTCCGAACTCAGCGTTCCAGCGGTATCGGCGAAGGCCAGCTGCACCCCTCTGACGCTCCCGCCAGAGACGGCCCCCCTGCAAATCCTCGCGTTCAATCCCGATGATGCCGATGGGAGCAGGAGCCGAACCGATCTGGAGGCGACCATCCCTTGCTTCGCTGCGGATCTGCTGCTCCAGATCCTCGGCAACGACGCCTCGCTCACGCCTGCCGACTTCTGCATCCTTGTGAGTCGCCACCGACAGGCTGAAGCGATCCGTGACCAGCTTTCAAAGGTTGGCCTGCCCAGCCGCCTGATCAGCCCAGGGGATGTGCTCAGCAGCCAGGGGGCCGGTGAGTTGCAGTGGTTTCTCGATGGCCTGGCCCGACCAGCGGACAATGAACGACTGCGTCGACTGGCGGCAGGAGCCCTGATGCAATGGCCTGCTCACACCCTCGAGGCCTGCGAACAAACCGGACAGCTCGACCTGTTCGCCGCCAAGCTGCAGACCCTGGCCGAAGCCTTGCCACGGCTGGGACTGATGGGCTGCCTGGCCCAGTTGCTGGAAGGGGAAACCCTGGCGGACCTCTCCATCCGCGGACGGCTCCTTGGGGATCTGCTGCAGTGCGCACGCCTGGTGCAGGACGCCATGCACCGACAAGGGCTCAATGCTGCAGGAGGGGCCGACTGGCTACGCCGCCAACGCCTGCATCCACCGGACAACGTGCCGGATCAGCGTCAGCCCTACAGCGATCTGGCGGCCAGCGCCGTGGCCGTGGTGACGGTGCACCGCAGCAAGGGCTTGCAATATCCCGTGGTGATTTGCCCTTACCTCTGGGAGGCGCCATCCCCTGGGAAAGGGCCGCTATGGCGTCTTCCCGCAGGCGATCCCACAGGGAGCTGGAGGGTGGCCCTGAATCCGCACTGGGGCAGCGGCCAGGCCGCTGCCTGCGCCGACGCACTGGACTGCATGGCGGAGGCCGAACGCCTGGCCTACGTGGCGCTCACCCGCGCTGAACGCCATTTGGTGCTGTTCAGCGCTGGAGAAGCCAACCCCAGTGGCAACCCTCTGGATCCCTGGCTGAGTGCACTGGCCGATGGAAACCATCCGCACATCAGCCTGCATCATCCGCGTTCTCCAGCGGCCCATCAGCGCTGGACCCCACCCAGACAGAACCAGACACTGCAGTGTGCACCAGTCCCGAAGGGAGCCCTGGATCGCTCCTGGGGACGCAGCAGCTACTCGGCATGGATCGCCAGTGCCTCGAACCACCACCCAAGCAAGCGCAGCAACCCCCACGAACTCGAAGAAGGCCGGGATGTGGATGCGGGCACCGACACCTCTTCGCTGCGCGAACCAGCCGTAGGGCTTAGCAGTGACGTTGAACGGGAGTTAGGCGACGCCTTGCCACCACGCAATGGCGCTCTCAGAACATTCCCCCGCGGCGCGTCAGCAGGGGATTGCCTGCACCGGATTCTGGAGCAGCTTCCCTTCGATCAGCCGGTCGAACAACCCGCCAACCAGGAGCTCGTTGCCCGAGAGCTGAGCCGTTCAGGCCTAGACCTCTCCTTGCAGGATGACGTTTTGAGCGCCATCAGCACCCTGCTCCGTTCACCGTTTGGCGGACCTCTCGGCCAGCTGCGCCTGGCTGATCTCCACAGCGGCCGGCGCCTGCATGAACTCAGCTTCGATCTTCCAGTCGCCCATGCAGGCAGCGCTGTGCGGGCCTCGACGCTCGCCAGAGCCTTCCGCTGCGATCCCAAGCAGCGGTTCGGTTCGGACTACGCCGCGCAGCTGGAGACGCTCGACATTCACAGCCGGGGCTTTCTCACCGGCTCGATCGATCTGGTGTTCACCGATGGGGATGATCTGAGCACGGCCCGATGGTGGGTCGCCGATTGGAAAAGCAACTGGATCGGCGAGCGGGATGGTGAAGGTCAGCCCCTGCACTGCGGCCCGCGGCACTACACCCAAGCCGCGATGGAGGAGCAGATGCTTCAGCACCACTACCCGCTTCAAGCCCACCTCTACCTGGTTGCCCTGCACCGCTTCCTGCAGTGGCGCCTGATCGACTATTCCCCTGAGCGCCATCTCGGCGGCTATGCCTACGTCTTTCTGCGCGGCGTCAGTGAGCAGGGAGGAAGCGGGGTCATCATCGAGCCAGCCCCATTGCAACGGCTCGAGCATCTGAACACGCTTCTCCAGGGAACCCAGCCATGATCCGCAGCGAAGGGGCACAACGCAGCCTGCAACTCGGCGACGGCGTGATGGCCATGCTGCGCCGCCGCCGCCCTCCTGCGGCAGACCTGTCAGCGACGGATCAGCAGGCGCTCGAGGAACTCGTTCAGGCACTCACTGCCGCACTGAGCGCGGGAGACACCAGCTTGCGCATCGAGGAGAACCAGCGCGAGCTGCTCGAGCGCAGCGGCTGGCTCACGGATCCTCCTCAGGTGATGGTTCTCGATGGCGATCAACTGCACTGGACGCGCTGGCATCAGGCCATGCAGCGCCTGGAGCTGGAGCTCATTGATCGCAGTCACGCACAACCCAGCGGCAGCCTTAAAACGGACAGCCTTCCCACGGACAGCCTTCCCCCTGACCTCGGGAGGCTCAATACGGAACAACGGGCTGCTGTTCAAGCGATCAGACGCCATCGCCTGGTGATGGTGAGCGGCGGCCCAGGAACGGGAAAGACCAGCACCGTGCAAGCGATGCTGCTGCAAGCCATGGCTGAACGCGGAGCCCTGCGCATCCATCTGGCGGCTCCTACCGGCAAGGCGGCCCGGCGCCTGGAGGAAGCGCTGCAAAGCGACGCTCGGACCCGGAGCTTGCCCTGCACCACCCTGCATCGTCTTCTAGAAGCGCGCCCCAGTGGCTTCGCGCGCAATGGCAGGCATCCCCTGAATCTCGATCTGCTCGTGGTCGATGAGGCCTCCATGGTGGATCTCAACCTCGCGCAGGCTTTGCTCAGCGCCCTGCCTCGCGAAGCACAGCTGGTGCTCGTGGGAGATGCCGATCAGCTTCCGCCCATCGGCGTTGGAGCGGTCTGGCGCCATCTTCAGCATCCGGAGCGCCGGCACTGTTTCGGTGATGCCGCCATCAGCCTCCACCGGGTCTATCGCAACAGAGGTGAGCTGGCACGGCTGGGGAGCCTGCTCCGCGACGCTGGCGAAGAGGCGTTCTGGAACGCCTGCAACGGGCTGAACGACGGGGCGAATGTCACCCTCCAAATCTGCCGCGACCGTCGCATCCCCGACGCGGTGACCCAAACCTTGCGCCATCGCCTCGCCGAGCTCGGCCGCGCGACGGCCGACTTGAGCACCGACGCCGAGGGCCAACCCAATCCCACAACCAGCGCAGAACTGCTGGGGCGGCTCGACGATCTCATCGTTCTTTGTCCTCGTCGCCGGGGATCCTGGGGTGTTGAGGCCCTGCATCGCGAACTGGTGCAGGGCGATGATCCGGCGGGATGGCCTGAAGGGTTGCCGGTGCTGTGCAGCGAAAATCAGATGGATCTCGGACTCGCCAATGGCGACCTGGGCCTGGCGATCGGTCGCGGTGCGTCGCGACGGTTGCTGTTCCGTTGCAACGACGGCCATGCAGGCAGCCTGTACCGACTGATTCATCCGGCGCGCATCCGCCAGCTGGAACCGGCTCTAGCCCTCACCATTCATAAGGCGCAGGGAAGTGAGGTCGACAACGTGATCGTGCTCTGGCCTCCACAGGAGGCACAGGAGTCTTCAGCCCTTCTCTACACAGCGATGACCCGGGCACGCCAACAGCTCATCCTGTATCGCCTGGCGCCAGACGTGATCGACGGCATGCTGTGAGGGAGCGGCGACGGTTCAAACGTGTCAACACGGGTGGAACGCCCCTGGGGTTGGTATGAGGATCTGCTTTCAGGACCTGGCTACAAACTCAAACGATTGCTGGTGCGCCAGGGCTGCAGACTGAGCCTGCAGCGCCACCGCCATCGCAGCGAGAACTGGACCGTGGTGGCTGGTTCGGGACAGCTGCTTTGTGACGGCCACGCGGTGGACGCGAAGGCTGGAAGCACGTTTCACATTCCCCGCGGATCGATTCACCGCGCCGTGGGTGGGCCGGGCGATCTCCTGATCATCGAAGTTCAACACGGAAGCACACTCGAAGAGAGTGATATCGAACGCCTCGAAGATGACTTTGGTCGGGTGATAAATTAAGCATTCACCTTTGAACAGACGGCAAGCAATACTGCGCGGCATTTGCCGATGGGACGTTGCAAGCCTGATTTGAAGGATCAATCAGGCTGAGTGCCGTTTTCTATGACCCAGACACACCCGCAGGCCGCAGTGCCTTGCGCAGTGGATCTCACTGTTTCTGAACTTCCCTCCGAATCCCTGCCCAACGAGGAGGTCTTCACCACCGTGATCGCGCCTTGCAGCGACGCCGATTCCGAAGCGACGAGCGAGGGCGAATCCGCTGAGAGCGCATCCGGCTTCGCCGGGTTTGGCTTCAGCGAAGCTCTCCTTAAAACCCTCGATGCCAAGGGTTACAAAGAACCGTCTCCGATCCAGAAAGCAGCCTTCCCGGAGCTGATGCTGGGTCGTGACCTTGTCGGTCAAGCCCAGACAGGCACCGGTAAAACAGCGGCTTTTGCTCTGCCCCTGCTTGAGCGCCTCGACGGTCGCAGCAACACACCGCGCGTGCTGGTGCTGGCCCCAACCCGGGAACTGGCCATGCAAGTGGCTGACTCCTTCAAGGCTTATGCCGCTGGCCATCCCCACCTGAATGTGCTCGCGATTTACGGAGGATCGGATTTCCGCTCCCAGATCCATGCCCTCAAGCGCGGGGTCGATGTGGTGGTCGGCACTCCAGGGAGGGTGATGGATCACATGCGACAGGGCACGCTCGACACCACCGGGCTGCGCAGCCTGGTGCTCGATGAAGCCGATGAAATGCTGCGCATGGGCTTCATCGATGACGTGGAGTGGATCCTCGACCAGCTTCCCGAGGAACGCCAGGTGGTGCTCTTTTCGGCAACGATGCCGAATGAGATCCGCCGCCTCTCGAAGCGTTACCTGCGTGAACCGGCCGAAATCACCATCAAAACCAAGGATCGTGAGGCCAAGCGCATTCGCCAGCGCTCGATCACGTTGCAGAACGCCCACAAGATCGAGGCGCTCAACCGGGTCCTGGAAGCAGTGACCGGTGAAGGCGTGATCATCTTTGCCCGCACCAAAGCGATCACCCTCACGGTGGCTGAATCCCTCGAAGCGGCGGGACACGATGTGGCTGTGCTCAATGGAGACGTTCCTCAGAACCAGAGAGAGCGCACCGTGGATCGGCTGCGCAAAGGCACCGTGAACATCCTCGTGGCGACTGACGTTGCTGCGCGAGGGCTCGATGTGGACCGCATCGGCTTGGTGATCAACTACGACATGCCGTTCGACAGCGAGGCCTATGTGCACCGCATCGGTCGCACCGGACGCGCCGGTCGAACCGGCGAGGCAATTTTGTTCGTCACACCCCGGGAACGCCGCTTCGTGGGCAACCTCGAGCGCGCTGTGAACCAGTCGATCGAGCCGATGGACATTCCCAGCAACGCGGAGATCAATCAGAGCCGGCTCGACCGACTCAGGGATCGCCTGAGTCAGGCCGCCGCCTGTGAAGCCAACGACGAAACCTCCCTTTTGCAGGAACTGATTCAACGCGTGGGCCAGGAGCATGAGCTCACGGCGGATCAACTGGCTCTGGCGGCGATGAAACTGGCCGTTGGCGATCAACCGCTTCTGGTGAGTGGTGATGAAAGCTGGCTGCAGACACCGTTGCGCAACGATCGCCGTGATGATCGCCGTGGGGACCGAGGCCGGGATCGCCGTCGTCCCGACCGTGAGGCCCGCCCCCCGGAAGACAACATGACGCGCTACCGGGTGGAGGTTGGCCACCGCGACCGGGTCAAGCCTGGAAACCTCGTGGGTGCCATCGCCAATGAATCAGGGCTTCAGGGCCGCATGATTGGTCGGATTCAAATTTTTGAGTCCCATAGCTTTGTCGACCTTCCTAAGGGGATGCCTGAGGATGTGTTCAATGCACTCAGGCGCCTCAAGGTGCTGAACCGCGAACTGCAGATCACCCAAGCCTGATGACCTTGATGAACGCACCGCTTCCGGCTTTCGGCTTGGCTTTGAGCCTGGTGGTTGCCCCGATCGCACCCGCCATGGCATCAGGAGAGAACGACACGATCACCCGGTTGTGCCTGGCTGGCTTCAACGCCGCCATGGCCCACGCGGGCAAGACCCCTCCGGCGGGGATGGGTGACTACACCTGCAAATGCTTTCTCGATGCGGTGAATGCAGGGGGGTCGATCCAGTCCGCCCAGGCCACCTGCAAGCAGAAAGCAGCCGAGCGCTACAAGCTCTAGTAGCTCGGTGTTGGCGTGATCTCGAGGCTGGCGCAGGGCTGGCGTAGCGCGGTGGCCTCGATCAAATGGATGTATTCGAGCTGCACATCGGCCTGAGAGCTTGTCATCAGCGATTGCAGCAGCTCGAACTGATCCGCTGCCATGAGTTCTCCATCGGCTGTCCATCCGAGACAACGAAGGCTGAGTCCGGACATCGGCCACTCCGTCAGGGTCTCCTGACAATGGAGGGAGCCGGACGCAAAAGCAGAGCAACTTCCGATTTCCTTCCAATTGTTGTGACGGAGCTACAGGCCAGGCTGTAACTTGGAGTTGCATCAGATTCAGCGTTCGGCTCTGAACGGCTCGCTCCCCCAGGCTTCAGCTTTCCGGCTTCAGCATCAAGGACTTTCCAATTCGGACCACGGCTTCACTGATCACATGTCCATCGGTCCAACTAGGAAATGACCATCTACATCGGCAACCTCTCCTTTCAGGCCGAGCAGGAAGATCTGCTCGATCTGTTCAGCCAGTACGGCGAGGTGAAGAGCGCCAGTCTTCCCCTTGATCGCGAAACCGGCCGCAAGCGCGGATTCGGCTTTGTGGAAATGAACAGCGACGAAGACGAGCAGAAGGCCATCGATGACCTTCAAAACGTTGAGTGGATGGGTCGCATGATCCGTGTGAACAAGGCCACTCCTCGCGAACGCACCGGTGGCGGTGGCGGCGGCCGCGGTGGCTACGGCGGTGGCGGTGGCTACGGCGGTGGCGGCGGTGGCGGTGGCGGTTACGACGGTGGTGGAAACCGCTGGTGATCGTTGCCTGAGCCGGCTCAGCGAGCCGGCTCTTCCTCCAGAAGCAAATCCAGAGACTGATCCCTGCTGATGGCACGATCCATCAGCCGATCGCTGTGGTCAATCACAGGAACGGTATGGGCAGCGTCGTTGTCGCGCTGTGAGCGAATCTGTCCCCGCAGCACCTGACGATGCTTCTTCGCCAAATAACGATTGAATCGCGTGGTCTCGCGTGAACGGGCCATAGGTCCTCCTCGTTCTCCTTCCGGTCTACAGCGCCTGTGACCCTGTGGATGTTCAGGTGAAACACAACGCTTGAATACAGAGACTGCAGGTTTCGCAGATGCCGTCTTCTGTTGCTCCAGCCCGACCTCCAGCCGCACTGAGCCGGCTGATTCTCCACCTGAGGCCCTACCGGCGCAGGGTCTGGCTGGCAGCCAGCTGCTCAGTGATCAACAAGATCTTCGACCTTGCCCCCCCTGTGCTGATTGGCCTTGCGGTGGATGTGGTCGTTCAACAAGACACGTCCTGGCTCGCCCAGTTAGGGGCCACCACGGTGCCAACCCAGCTCACCGTGCTGGCAGGCCTGTCCTTCATCGTCTGGACAGCTGAATCCCTGTTCGAATATCTCTACGGGGTGTTATGGCGCAATTTGGCCCAATCCACGCAGCACAGCCTGCGCCTTGAGGCCTACGACCATCTCCAGAAGCTGGAGATGGATTTTTTTGAGCGCGACAGCACGGGCCGTTTGCTGACCGTTCTCAACGACGACATCAACCAGCTCGAACGCTTTCTCGATCACGGTGCCAATGAAATCCTGCATCTAATCACCACCGTGTTGCTGGTCGGTGGAGCCATGATCGTTGTGGCCCCAGCGGTGGCGCTCTTCAGCTTTCTGCCCATTCCGGTGATTCTTTGGGGGTCTCTGCGTTTTCAACGCCAACTGGCTCCGCGGTACCGGGAGGTGCGTGAACGGGCCGGCAACTTGGCAGCGCGACTGAGCAACAACCTCGGCGGCATGCTCACAATCAAGAGCTTCGCCAACGAAGCCTGGGAGCTGGAGCAACTGCGGCAGGAGAGCAATGCCTACCGGCACTGCAACCGCAGCGCCATCCGCATTTCGGCGGCCTTCATCCCCCTGATTCGCTTCGCGATTCTGTTCGCGTTCCTAGCGATCCTCCTGATCGGAGGTCTCCAGGCCTGGCAGGGCGTGATCGCTGTGGGCACTTACAGCTTTCTCGTGTTTATCACCCAGCGGTTGCTCTGGCCACTCACCACCCTCGGCCGCACACTGGATGATTACCAGCGCTCCATGGCCTCCACCCACCGGGTGCTGGATCTGATCGACACGCCGATCCACATCTCGGGGGGCACCCGGACCCTGAATCACGCCCAGATCCGGGGTGAAGTGCGGTACGAGGCCGTGAACTTTGGCTACCGGGAGCGTCCACCGCTCCTGAATCACTTCGATCTCACCATTCAGGCAGGCAGCACCCTGGGAATCGTTGGCGCGACCGGATCAGGCAAAAGCTCACTCGTGAAACTTCTGTTGCGCCTGTACCCCTTGAGCGGAGGGCAGATCCTTCTTGATGGCATTCCGATCGATCAATTGCAGCTCGGTGACCTGCGGCGGGCGATCGCCCTCGTGAGCCAAGACATCTATCTGTTCCACGGCACTGTGCGGGACAACATCGCTTACGCCGCTCCCGAGGCCAGCGAAGCGGCGGTGCGTGAATCGGCCCGGCAGGCCGAAGCACTCGAGTTCATCGATGCCTTGCCTGATGGGTTCGACACGGTGGTGGGTGAGCGGGGACAGAGGCTCTCTGGTGGACAGCGACAACGCATCGCCCTCGCTCGAGCCATCCTCAAAGATGCTCCGATCCTGGTGCTCGATGAGGCCACAGCCGCCGTTGACAACGACACCGAAGCGGCGATTCAGCGCTCCCTGATGCACATCACAGCGAATCGCACCACACTGGTGATTGCCCATCGCCTCAGCACGGTGCGTCATGCCGATCGAATCGTCGTCATGGATCAAGGACGCATTGTTGAGGACGGAACCCATGATCAACTCCTGCATCAGCCGGGCGCCTACGCAGACCTCTGGCGCGTGCAAGCCGGCCTGCGCAGCGACGAGGCGCTGGCGCTCTAATCGCAGGGGCTGATGGCAGCATCACTGCAACACATGATGGAGCACCCCCTGGGCATCTTTGCCCTGTTGGTGGCCATCGCCGTGCTGGTGCCACCTCTCACCAGACGCCTGCGACTGCCAGACCTCGTGGGCCTTTTGGCAGCCGGCGTGCTGGTGGGTCCCCACTGCCTGCAATGGCTTGATGCCCAGGGAGAAACCATCACCCTGCTCTCTGATATCGGCGCGATCTACCTGCTGTTCACCGTCGGACTGGAGATCGATCTTGAGGAGTTCAACCGGGTGAAAAACCGCTCGGTGGGGTTTGGCCTGTTGGTGTTTGGCTTCGGTGTGGCCACAGGGGTTGGCATCGGCCGCCTTTTCGGTTTCCCCTTGGTCCCCAGTCTGCTGCTTGGGGCCTTGATGGCCACGCACACCCCCCTCGGCTACCCGATCGTGCGCAGCTACGGAGCCCAGCGTGATGAATCGGTGATCGTGAGCGTGGGCAGCACGATCCTCACGGATATCGCCGCCCTGCTCTTGCTTGCGGTCGCCCTGGGACTTGGAGGCGGAAACCTCACAGCGACAGGGATCACCGGGCTGTTCGCCAGCATCGCCATCTTCTCTGTCGGCGTGGTGTGGGCAATCCGATGGCTTGGACGGCGGCTTTGGATGCGCAGCATCACCGACGAAAACCGGGTTTTTCTCACGGTGTTGCTGGCTTTGTTCATCGCCTCCCTCGGCGCTGAACTGGCAGGTGTGGAAAAAATCGTTGGCGCTTTTCTCGCCGGACTCGCCGTGAATTCGGTGCTGCCCGAGGGGAGAGTGAAGGAGCAGGTGATTTTCGTCGGCGGCGCGCTCTTCATCCCCATTTTCTTCATTCACCTTGGGCTGCTGCTCAATCTCGGCGACCTTGCCGCGAGTGTGAACACGCTCGACTTCACGGTGTTGATGCTGGTTGGTGCCCTGGGCTGCAAAGCCTTGGCCGCGCTCTGCGCGGGTCGCTGGTTCGGATACAACAACAACCAGATCCTGCTGATGTGGTCCCTGGCGATGCCGAAGGTGGCCGCCACCCTGGCCACTGCCTTTGTGGGATTCCAAGCCGGCTTGCTGAATGCCACGGTGCTGAACAGTGTGCTCGCTGTGATGGTGGTGACGGCGACCCTGGGCCCAACGCTGACCACCCGCTCCGTGGTGGCGCTGATGGAACCTGACGAAGACAGCTCCCAACCTGGTCTTGCCAGCACAACAGCGCCTGCAAGCGCCACATCGCCCACGCGAGCCGTTGTCCGAAGGCCTTTGAATATCGTTGTGCCCATCGCCAATCCAGCCACCGAAGGGCGCCTTCTCACCATCGCCGCACGCCTGCTCAAAGGAGACGATGACCAACGCGGGCAGCTGCTGCCCCTCGCTCTCGTGAGCCCCAATCTCGAGGATGCCCGCGGTGGGCTCAACAGAGCTCTGGCTGCAGCAAGGGAGCGGCTCAAGGAAGCCTCCGCAATCGGTAACAGCCTCTCCGTCACCACTCGCTGCCTGCTGCGTCTGGATGAAGACATTCCAGGCGGCATGAGCCGCAGCGCCCTTGAGCAAAGCGCTGATTTGCTTCTCATCGGCGCAGGTCGTCCCGATCGACTGCGCAACTGGCTGTTCGGCGACTTGGTGGATGGCGTGTGCAGAACCGCTCACTGCCCTGTGGTGGTGGTGAATCTGAATAAGGAATCCAACACAGGATTCCGAAGAATCCTTGTGCCAATCAAAGATCTCTCCTCCAACGCACGGGAGCAGTTCGAGTTGGCCTTGCGCCTTCAGGACAGCGCCAGTGAGACCAGTGACACCCACATCACCCTCCTGCACATCCACGACCCCCGCTTCAATCGCCATGACCGGTCATGGATGCGCGATGAACTCCTCAGCTGGTCATCGCGAGGCGATGCCAAAGCACTTGACCTACGCATCGAGCTCTGCGAGGGGCCGGGAGTCGACCGCATCATCCACCGCAAAAGCCGTGATCACGATCTGGTGATCCTGCGCTCACAGCGCCGGCGTGTCGCAGGCCTTCCGATTCCCGCCAGCGACCGCACCAGCAATCTGGTGAACCAGCTGGCCTGCGGGTCCTTGGTGATCAGCGACCCGCTGCTTTAGACGCAACACAAAGAAAATCTTAAGAACAGGGAAACAACGGCCTAAGTTGAGGAGATGAACAACCGGCAGCGCGTCGGAACCAACGTCCTTCTCCTGGCAGCCGCCGCTGGCCTGACCGGAGGGTTTCTGCTGGCGATTCCGCTGAGCCGGACGCTGATGCCGGAAGCGGAAGCTCCCGCGCTGATTCCCGTCAGCAATCCATTCTCAGCCTGGTCGGTCTTCGACAATCGCGAGGTCCTGGTCCTGGGAGTGGATGAAGGTGGCGGGAACACCGACGCCATTTTCACCATCCGGCTCGAGGCAGGCCGGACCTCCATCACCCAGATTCCAAGAGACAGCTACATCGACTCCCGCAGCTTCGGTCCGCTCAAAGCCAATGCGCTGTTCGCTCGCGGTGGTGCGGACGCCGTGAAGAGAGAACTCTCACGGCTGATGGGACGTCCGATCGACCATCACATCCTTGTGAATCTGGAAGGAATCCGCACCCTCAGCGATCTGGTGGGAGGCGTGGAAGTGGATGTTCCAAAGCGCCTCTACTACCGCGACAACAGCCAGGGATTGCTGATCGATCTCCAGCCTGGCCTCCAGGTGCTCCGCGGCCGTGAACTGGAGGGATTCCTGCGTTGGCGCCATGATGGCGAAGGCGATCTTGGACGACTCGATCGCCAACAACTGGTGCTGAAGAGCCTGTTCAGCACCCTGACAAAGCCCCAACATGTGCTGAAGCTTCCCGCTCTGATCAATGCGGCGGGTCGCAATCTCGACACGGATCTTGGCGCGATGGAGCTGGGAGGGTTGATCACGGCGATGGGACTCACCGAACTGGAAACGCAACGCCTGCCGGCGCGCCCCTTTTACCGCAATGGCATTAGTTATCTGGAGACAGAGTGGCCGGGACAGGGGCCCAAGGGCATCGATGCCACAGAGTCCAGCAGCTGGCGCTACCGCCTGCTGTTCTGAGCCAACACCCCTTCAGCCCACCAGAATGCTGGCGACGCTGGGGGTGCATTGGACGCCAATCTGCTGCGACAGAGTCTTCGACTGGGTCTCAGCATCCTGATCACCTGTGCCATCGCCCAGCACTTTCAACGCATCACCTACCTCTGGTACCCCTTGCTGGCCGTCATCACCGTGGTTGATGACCAGGATGAAAACAGCCTGCAGGCTGCGCGCGGCAGGATTCTCGGCACAGCCGTTGGAGGCCTTGTCACCTTTCTGGTGCATACCATTCTCTCAGGCTGGATCGGAATCCTGGTCAGCTTGCTGATCACGATCCCCGTGCTCAGACGCATGGGTTGGTCGAGTGGACTCTCAACGGCCGTTGTGGTGACGGTGATGTTTCTCGGCATCGATGCCTACACCAAGCTCAACTGGAGCTATGTGTTCAACCGCAGTCTCGACACGCTCGTGGGGATCGCGGTGGCATTGGTGATGGGACGGCTGCTCTGGCCAAAGAACCGTTTGGCTCGCATGCAGGAGCTGCACCAGCAACTGGAAGCCAGCCTGCAGCAACGACTGGAGGCGCACAGCGCCGCGCTCATGGGTGAAGGCCCTCCTCCTGCGGCCATCAACGCGGAAGCCATCACCCGGCAGCTTCTGGAATTGCAGCGCCTGATCAACGTTGAAAACGACCTCGGGGAGAGACAGGCCCGCACACTGAAGCGTTTGCGCTGGCCTCAACGGATGAGCCTTTGGCGGTGCCTGCAGGTGCGTTGGCTTCTGGTGGAACGCCTGATTCAGCGGGTCCATCAGGAGCTTGGCCCCAACCCGCTACCCGAGCTCAGTCACTATCTCAGCGCTCACCTCAATGGGCCGGGAGCCCCAGCCGAAGCCCTGAGATTGGAGTCCAGCGGATCCGCGCTACCGCTCCCTCAACGCATCGCCCTCGAAGAACAGGTCACCCGATTCCAACGACTGATCCGCAGCCAACAGCTCTTGAACCGAGTCCAGCCCTGATGAGCAAGCCACCCTCTACAGCCCGTCCATGGGTGCTGCGCTCCGATCTCCGCCTGGCGCTGGTCACTGGATTAGGCGCGGGGTTCGGTCTGCTGAGCCCGATGGGCTTTGGCTACTACATCCCGCTCACCACCGCAGCGGTTCTCACGAGCAGCTACGGCAATTCTCTCAATCTCAGCATCCAACGGATGCTTGGCAGTGTGCTCGGGGTGATCGTGCTGATGATCTTTTCCCGCGACCTGCAGATGCCCCTGGCGCTGGCACTCGGATTGGCTCTGGCAACGGTGCGATTCCTGGGAGGAGCGCTCGGTCTACAGGTTGGCTACAAGGTGGCCGGAAACATCGTGATCATGGGCTGGCTGGTCCATGGAGCAGGGGAAACCAGCTGGGGAACGGCACGGCTGTTCTGGACCGCCATCGGCATTGTTCTGTCGCTTTGGGCCACCCGCACGATCTGGCCCAGCAAAAGCATCCCCAACCTGCATCAGGCCCTGGCCACGATGGTGAGTGCTTTGGGTGAGGAGTTTTCACTGGAAGCCGACCGTCTTGAACAAGACGCACCGGCACGGTTGTCGATGTCCCTCCGACGCCAACGTCGCCAAGCATTGCTGAAGCAGATCAACGCCATCCGCAGCCAGAGGGAGAGCGCCCAGCTGGAGCTCGGCGTCGATCCTGAACATCATCCCTTGCATGAGCTCTGGAGCGAACTGGATCTTCTCTGCTCCCAACTGCTGTCGGTGCTGGACGGGCTGCGGGGCCTACCGGCCCCGATTCAGTCCCCAGCCGTGATCAAAGCGTTGCATCGCCAAGAAGCCGAGGTGTTGCATCAGCTGATCACCCTTCTCAACACCTTGGCTGGGGAGCTGCGCAAGCTCTCTTTGGGAGACAAACAAACGCTCAATCTCGACACGCTCAGCCACCTCAACCGCAACCTTGATGCTGCCTCAGGCCACTTGATGAGCAGTCTTGAAAAAGACACTCTCGAGGACCACGAAACCCAGGCAATCGCTGCCGCAAGGATGCGGCAAATTGTTCTTCGGGCCTCACTGATCGACCACGCAGCCTCGGCACTGCGCAATTGCAAACCGGGGATGGCCAGCTCAACGCCTGTCACTGGCTCAAGGCCTGAACCCTGAAGCTCGGCAGGATCGTGGTCTATCAACGTCAGGACAGTTCCTTGATCAGGATCGCCATCCGAGGAACCCTTCTGATCCCCCTGATCGGAGGTGTGCTGCCTGCCGTTGTTCGCTCCGCCCCCTTACCGGCTGGCGCAGCGGCAGCGCCGTTGAATCTGGGCGGAAGCACGCGGCAACTGGAACGCAGCTGGGAACGTCTCAATCAGCAACTCGACAGCCTCGACACCCTGCTCGGCCCCGCACCAGCGCTGGAGTCAAGCGATGACCTGCTGACACCGGAACTCCCTGCCAACCTGATGGACGCCAACCGACCCGCGGAGGGTCCGTTGCGCGAGGAAACCAGCCGGCCGGACAGCCCCCTGGCCCTGCCGGAACGCGCCAGCAAGGCCACCCCCGTGCAATCGGTCACCCTGGAGCAGGCGGTCGCCATCGCCTTCCGCAACAATCCCTCCCTGCAGGTGCAGCGTGACCAGATCGAAGCCCAGGCCGCCAGGGTGGCGTCGCTGGCCGGCACCTACTGGCCCACGATCAGCGTGTTTGCTGACGCTGAGGGATTCCAGAGCGGCAGCACAACGTATTCGCCCTACGCCAACAACGCGTTTGGATTCGGGCCCCTGTTTGCCAAGCAGGGACAGTCACCGAATCTTGCCCTCACCAACAACGGCACAACGGTGAAGGGTGAGCAGGCTGGTCCCTTTTTCGTTCCCGCAGGCGGTGGCCTCTATGCCGTGTCCAACGGCGTGGACTCCCAGGCGGGACTGGAACTCAACTATGCCGTGATCGATTTCGCGCGCACCCCCAGGGTTCGCGCTGCACAAGCCAGGCTCGATCAGGTCCAGCAGCAGTACGCCAACCAACTGCGCACCCTGCAACTGGAGGTGAGCGAGGCGTACTACCAGCTTCAACTCAACGAGCAGTTGGTGCGGATCCGCGATGCCGTGGTGCGAACGGATCTGATCGTGCTGGAAGACACGCTGAATCTCAAGCAAGCCGGTCTGGTGCCGCGGGTTGACCTGCTGCGCCGCAGTGCAACGCTGTCGACGGATCAGGAAGATCTCATCCAGGCTCTTGCTGATCGCGCCGTCTCCAGGAGAGCCCTCTGGAGCGTTCTCAATCTGCCCGCTGATGTGATTCCCAGCGCCGCTGACCCGATCAACCTCTCACCAGCCTGGCCTCTGAATCTCGAACAAACCCTCCTGGCCGCTTACGACAACAACCCAGAACTCGACGCGATCCTTGCCACACGGCGGGCACTGGCCCTGCGCCAAGACGAGACTGCAGCGCAGCTCCTTCCCCAGCTCAGCCTGTTTGCTTCCGTTGGCGGATTGGCTTCTGTGGAGCGCATCTTCAACTTCTCACTGATCGGTAACGGCTGCTGCGGAGCCACATTTCTGCCGCTTGAGCAGGTCGCCGGATACGACTGGTCGGTCGGCTTGGCCTTCAACTGGATGATCTTCAATGCCGGTGTCACGTCCAATGCCGTCAAAGCGCTGTCTATCCAGGAACAGGCCGCAACCCAGGCCTATGCAGCCACCCGCAATGCCATCCGCCTGCGGCTTGAACGGGCATTTCTGAACCATGAGGCCAGCCTGGCCAAACTGCTGTCGGCACGGCGTGCCGTGGGGGCCAGCAAGGAAGCCTTCCGTGACAGCACCCTTCGCTACAAAACCGGACTTGCCAATGAAGTGGATCTCTCCGTCACCCAAACCCAGCTGGTGAACGCCCTGGTCAATCGCCTGATCGCCACCGTGGATGTGAATGTCACCTACGCCCAGCTGCTGAGGGAACTGCTTCCCATGCCCCGCAATCCGCAGCAAGCGGTTCCCACAACTCTCACCCTGGAGGCGTCGTCGTTTCGGTCAGCTCCCCGGCCGTGACGACCACCAACGCTCAATCCGATAGCCGAACACCACCAGAAACACCACCAACCAAAACCACAGTTCCGGAGGATTGGCATTCAAGAGAATCATCAGCAGAACGATCTCGGAAATGAGCCAGGGAAGTTCCTGACGGAGAAGAGAACGGATGGCCATGGGCATTAGGGCATCACTGTGGAGTTCCGGGCTGCCGCAGGAATGGCAGATCCCAGAGGCGATCGATCCTGAAGGTTCGGAACCCACCGGTCAGCGAGCGCAGACCGGGAATGATGTAGGTGATCGGCGAACGCCATTCGACGTAAGCAAACGTATCGACGGTGAGACCATCGCGGATCGGAAACACGCCACTGCCTTGGGACAGTGTCCAGCGATAACCATCATCGCTGCCGGGGAGACGATCCAGTTCGATTTCGGCACGCATCACGGGCCCATCCTTCACGAGTTCTTCGGCCAACTGACTGTTGCCCACGGTTGTGGAGATGTCTTCTTGCGTTGCAGGCAGCGTGAGCACACTGCGCACTTTGCCCTCGATCCCACCGAAACGACCACGCTGGTTCCAGTGTGGAACCACTTCAACCGGGAGCCCGAGGGGGAGACGACGGGCATCCGCCGGAGAAAAGTAGGACACAGCAATCAGATCGCCTCCAGTTTTGCGTTGATCGCCCCCTGGCGCTTGGTTTCGGCCGATGGTGCCGAGGCGGTCACTGGTTTTCACGGTTTGACCAGCAATCACCTGTAGATCGAGAACGGTTCCGCTGCGCTCGGCGATCACCTTTCCATCAAAGGCAATCTTGGCTTCCGTCACTTTGATCTTGCGCTTGAGATCGTCGATCTGAAAATTGCGATCGAGTTGCTCGGTTTCAATGCCCAGCTTGATCTGCTGAAACTGGGTGATCTCATCTTTGCGCTGAATCTTGATGTCATCGAGCTGAACACTGGTTGTGGTCAGGCCTTGCTCCGCAGACACCACAGCCCTCGAGAGCGGTGCCACCACCTCGCGCTGGGCCAGCCAATCGAGATTCTTGAGCTTGCTGGTGTAGGTGGATTGCAGCTTGGCCAGACGTTTCTGATCATCATCAAGCTTGGCGAGAGCGGTATCCAGTGCTGCCTTGGCCGTGGCGATCCGCAGAGCGTCGCGTTGATTGAGCTCCTCGTTCTGCAACATGAGCTGCTCGAGATTGCCTTGCTGCTGATCGAGCTGACGTTCCAGTACAGGGAGATACAAGGTCATCAACACCTGGCCCTGGCGCACCCGATCTCCCACCTTGGTGTCGATGCGCAGGACCTGCCCTCCCGAACGGGCATTGAGGATCCCCGCATTGTCGGGATAAATCAAAACGCCCTGGCCTTCCACCTGGGTGGGCACAGGCCAGAACATCAGCCAAAGGCCAAACAACCCACCAACCCCAGCAAGGGAGACCCCGACCTGCTGATGCTCCGAGAGGCCATTCCAGCGCCCCCGGAGTCGTTCAACCCTGCTGGATGTTGTCATGAAGTCATCCTGCTGCTGACGGGCGCCTGTTGCTGCACCAAGGAGGACAGTTCAAGCAGACGCCATCGCTTCAGATCAGCAAGGTGAAGGATGTGATCACCGACTCAAACAACCCCTGAACCTTGGTCCAGCGCGCTTCATTCGTGCTGGTGGCCAAGGTGTAAAGGCGACCACGATCGACCACAACCGTGGCCAGCTCGTGCCGGTCTCGATCCTGAAGATGAACGGCGTATTCGAGGTCGTAAAACGTGTGACCATCACTCTCGCGTTCGCGCGCTTCGATGAGGTCGGCAACACGGCCGCTGCCCTCGGGGGCAATCACCTCACGACGCAGACGTTCGCCGACAGCAACGGCACTTCCCAACCCCTCAAGGTCATTGTCTGGATCGACATCGGAGACCACCAAGCTGACGGTCTCATCACTGTTGATCAGGTCATGAAAGACCACCTGGGGGCCACCGGTCACAGCCACGCGCGTCCATCCAGACGGATACAGAAAGGCATAGCGTCCATCGGGGCTCTTGAACGAGTTGAGCCCGGCCCCTGCTCCGCTGCAAGCGGTCAGCATCAAGACACAGAAAAGTGCGCACAACGTTCTGAGCGAGGAGTGCAGCTGAACACGCATCGGGACATCGTCAGGATGGGTGCATTCTGCCCGTGCAAATGCCTGCCTAGATTTCAGACACTTGCCAAAGAGTTCTGAGCGGCTTCACCCGCCCACTGGCACGGCTGATCGATCAATTCGAGCGGTTGCCTGGAATCGGACCACGCACTGCGCAGCGACTGGCCCTGCATCTGCTTCGCCAACCGGAGGAGCAGATCCGCAGCTTTGCCGATGCACTTCTGGCGGCACGAACGGAGGTTGGCCACTGCCAGACCTGCCACCATCTCAGCGCGGAGCCCACCTGTGAGATCTGCCGCAACCCCGAACGGGCCAACGGACAGATCTGCGTGGTCGCCGACTCACGCGATCTCCTGGCGCTGGAGCGCACCCGGGAATTTTCTGGCCACTATCACGTTCTCGGAGGCCTGATCTCACCGATGGATGGAATCGGCCCCGACCTTCTTCAGATCTCCAGTTTGGTGAAGAGGGTCGCAGCCAACAACACCGAAGAAGTGATCCTGGCGCTGACGCCCAGCGTGGAAGGCGATACCACCAGCCTTTATGTGGCCAGGTTGCTCAAACCGTTCACCCGCGTCAGTCGGATTGCCTATGGGCTTCCGGTGGGGAGCGAGCTGGAATACGCCGACGACGTCACCCTGAGCCGGGCGTTGGAAGGGCGGCGGGCTGTGGAGTGATTGGCATGGGCCAGAAGATCAGTCGCTACTCCTCGATTCCACCGCGAGAACGCCTGCCCGAATGGTTGCGGCGACCCGTGGGCAACGTCTCGGCGATTGAGCATGTTCAGACCCTTGTGAAATCCAACGCCCTTCACACCATCTGCGAAGAAGGGCGCTGTCCGAATCGGGGCGAGTGCTACGCCGCTGGCACGGCCACATTTCTTCTGGGTGGGTCGATCTGCACGCGCAGTTGTGCGTTCTGTCAGGTGGATAAAGGCCAGGCACCCGAGCTGCTGAATCCCATGGAAGCGGAGCGGGTGGCCGATGCCGTGATCACCATGGGGCTGCGTTACGTGGTGCTCACAGCAGTGGCCCGCGACGATCTGGAGGACCATGGCGCGTCCCTGTTCACCCGTGCCATCGAGGCCATCCGCCGGCGCAACCCACTGATCGCGATTGAAGTGCTGACGCCAGACTTCTGGGGCGGCCAGCCGGACCAGCGCGAGGCGATCCAGGTGCAGCGGCAACGGTTGCAAACGGTGCTGGATGCCTCACCCGTCTGCTTCAACCACAATCTGGAAACCGTGGAGCGCCTCCAAGGCGAAGTGAGACGGGGAGCGACCTACGCCCGCTCGCTCGGACTGCTGGCCGCTGCCAGGGAACTTGCACCCGAGATCCCCACCAAAAGTGGCTTGATGCTCGGACTTGGAGAAACCCAGGAGGAGGTGATCCAAACCATGGAGCACCTCCGAGCCGTGGACTGCCAGCGCCTCACCATCGGTCAGTACATGCGGCCGTCGTTGGCCCACATTCCCGTGGCCCGCTACTGGCATCCAGATGCATTCGCGGAGCTCGGTCAGATCGCCACGGAGCTTGGCTTCTCAGTGGTGCGCAGCGCTCCACTGGTGCGCAGCAGCTATCACGCTGCCGTTTGACCGCGCCAACGGCCAAGAGCGCCTTCGAGCACAGCGGCACAGTCGCCCACCATCAGTTCACCGGCACCGCCCCAGACCATGCGCAACGGGAGATCGAGCAGAGCCGCCTGCACGTCGCGAACCGACTGGAATCCCTTGGCCTGGAAATAACGGACGAGCCGCCGATGTTGACGATCGTCATCGCGGATCGCCAGCAGACGGGCACGGCGGCACGGGGTGGC
This sequence comes from Synechococcus sp. CS-197, assembly GCF_025128215.1. NCBI lineage: Bacteria > Bacillati > Cyanobacteriota > Cyanophyceae > Synechococcales > Synechococcaceae > Synechococcus > Synechococcus sp. CS-197. Next base: position 113,378 of record NZ_JAHLZC010000011.1, read on the forward strand.
TTCCAGGGCCCAGGCCATGGTCGCGGCCCAGATCAGATCCCCGCATCCCGCCGGTGCACCGGGTAGGACGCGCAGCGTGTCGAGCTGCAGTCCACCGGCACGTCCGTAGGCCCAGGCTTTCATCTCTCCCAGCAACTGCAGCCTCTCCCCGCTGGAGCGGGCCACCACCAAGCGCAGACTCCAAAGGCCGAGGGGACGTCCGACTTGAAGCCTCAGCAACAGGTTGCGGCTGCAAGCCTCGCGTTCCAGTTGATCCAGCATCAGGTCAGTCTGTGGGGTAAGGGATGGCCGAGGTCACAGCTTCCACAGGCAACGCGCCGTAGAGGTGGGGGAACAGCTCTCCACTGGGAACGGCATCAGCACGCAAAGGGGCTAAAACCCGCCTTGGGTCCACAGTGAGCAAGAGCACCTCCTGGGCATCAGCGTAAAAGCGCCGGAAGGTGTCGGACACCTGATCTCGCCAGGACAGGTGAATGAAGCCCACCTGTTGCAAGGACAGCCCTCGCGTTGAGATGGAGTACAGCCCGCCACGCTCAGCCTGCGCCCAGTCCTCGGCAAGCGCGAGGTGAAACAGAGGTTGATCCGTCGGGACGGCGATGGCGTCGGCGGGGAAATGGGGCTGGTGCCCCCCCTGGGCCCAGGGATCGGCCCGTTGCATCAAGCGTTCAAATCCAGGGTGATCGAGAAAGGCCTGCAACCAACCGCGAATGCCCTGCAACCCCGGATCACTGTCGAAACCTTGCGGATCGGCGATCCGCCACTGGCGCACGAAGGGGAACAAGGCAATGTCCGCAAGCGAACACCCCCCTTCGAGAAGCCAGCCTTCATGGCCTTCGATCCGCTGCGACCAGCGATGCAGGATGGCCAAACCCGCCTGTTGGTGCTGGTCTTTGCAGGCTCCGGGATAGCGATCGGTGTATTTGAAGCGATCCAGATGATGCTTGAACGCACCATCATTCGTCGTCACCAGCTCGTGGATCTCGGCTTGCTGCGTCAGGCAGTGCCTGCGCGTGAGATCGCGGGGATCAGCCTGGTGCAGGGCCCAGTGCATCACATCCACACTTTCATCAACGGTCGTCCCGTCAGCAAGCACCAGAACAGGAACGGTCCCCTTCGGCGACACCTCCAGCATGGCGGCGGGCTTGGCCTTGAGTTCCACTTCCCGCCACTGCACCAAGAGGCCTGCTTCGAGAACGGCCCAGCGGGCTCGCATGGCGTAAGGACAACGCCGGAAGCTGTAGAGAATCGGCAGTGGGGTCATGAACAGTGCGCGGTTGTGTGCTGCTGCTCCCACTGGCGTTGGCGTTCACGAAAACGCTCACGATCCTGATCCGAGAACCGGTCCTGGCAGTGAAGACACTGCACCCCGGGGATATAGCTCTCCAGCCCCCGTTGCTCAGGCGTGAGCGGCAGGCCGCAGGCATGGCAAAGCCTGTGCTGCCCTGGCTGAAGCTGGTGGTTAAGGGCGACACGCTGATCGAACACGAAACATTCCCCCCTCCAGCGGCTTGCGGATTCGGGAATCTGCTCCAGGTAGCTGAGAATTCCGCCCTGAAGGTGATGAATTTCAGGGAAACCCTTCTGCATCAGAAAACTGCTGGCTTTCTCGCAACGGATGCCACCGGTGCAGAACATGGCGATCCGAGCCGGAGCCCTGCGCTCCACCAGCGGGCGGAGTTCCTTTTCAACCCATTCAGGAAACTCTCGGAAACTGTCGGTTCCTGGATCAACAGCACCTTCAAAGCTGCCGATGGCCACCTCATAACGGTTGCGCGTGTCGATGAGGAGCGTGTCCGGGTCATCCACCACAGCGTTCCAGTCCGAAGGAGACACATACGTGCCAACCCGCGCACGCGGATCAACCGACGGAACGCCCAGAGTGACGATTTCCTTTTTCCGCCTCGCTTTGAAGCGCCGGAAGGCCTGACGATCACAACGGCTGTACTTCACCTGAAAGCGCTCGAAATGCGCTTCGCCAAGATCGAGATGGCAGCGCAAGCGCTGGAGAAGGGAGCCGACCCCCTCCTCAGGACCGGAAATGGTTCCGTTCACCCCCTCCGGTGCCAGCAGCACAGAACCGAGGACATGGCCCTGGGCTGCCAGAACGGGAAGCTCCTCCAGCAACAGCTCGAGCGTGTGCGGCTCCAGTGGGGTGAAGGCGTAGAACGCAGCCACCTGAAAGCGCGATGGAGCCTGGGGCCGCGAACTCATGCTGCGGCACTCTCATGCCAACTGGCCTGCACTCCGGCCGCAGCGAGAAGGGCACGGTCGGACTCAACCGCGGGGTTGCTGGTGGTGAGAAGAGAGTCTCCATAGAAGATCGAGTCGGCACCCGCCTGCAAGCAAAGGATCTGGGCTTCGCGATTGAGTTGCTCGCGACCGGCACTGAGCCGCACGCGGCTCTGGGGCATCAGAATCCGGGCGACAGCCACCATGCGCACAAGCTCCAGGGGGTCGATGCTGGGTTGGGCTTCCAGTGGGGTCCCCTCGACGGCAACGAGCGCATTGATCGGAACACTCTCAGGATGGGGATCGAGACACGCCAACACCTGCAGCATTGAGGCGCGATCACGCACCGACTCGCCCATGCCGATGATGCCGCCACAACAGAGCGTCACCCCTGCCTGTCGGACCCTTTGCAGCGTCTCCAAACGCTCCTGATATGTGCGCGTGGTGATGATGCTGTCGTAGTGCTCCGGACTGGTGTCCAGGTTGTGGTTGTAGGCCGTGAGCCCGGCCTCCGCCAAGCGTTCAGCCTGCGAGTCGGTGAGCATGCCGGCGGTCACGCAAGCCTCAAGGCCAAGCTCCCGCACGCCACGCACCATCGACAACATCGATTCGAACGCAGGCCCCTCGCGGATCTCTCGCCAGGCCCAGCCCATGCAGAAGCGATCAGCACCGGCCTCAGCAGCCACGCGGGCCCTGTCGAGGACGGCCTTCACCTCGAGGTCAGGCTGGCCTGTGACATCACTGCTGTGATGCATCGACTGCGGGCAGTAGGCACAGTCTTCCTCGCACCCCCCCGTTTTGACACTGAGCAGCGAAGCCAACTGCACTTTGTAGCCGGGATTGGCCGAACGGTGCACAGCCTGGGCCTTCCAGAGCAGATCCATCAAGGGGCTCTGGAGAAGCGCTTCAATCTCTGCCAACGTCCAGTCGTGGCGTAGGTCTACCTGTTCGCTCATCGCACCAGCCCCGTGTCCTGCAGTGTTCAGGATCCCAGAACGTCGGGCATCACCCCATCCAGTCCGCCAAAGCGCCGACGACGGCTTTGGTAATCGGTGAGAGCCGAGAGAAGGGCATCAGCACCGAAATCAGGCCAGCACACCTCGGTGACATGAATCTCCGCATAGGCCAGCTGCCAGAGCAGAAAATTGCTGATCCTCTGCTCGCCACTGGTGCGAATCAGGAGATCTGGATCGCGCTCTCCCACGGTGTAAAGCTCTGCAGCAAGTGCGTTCTCGTCAATCTGAGACGGCTGAAGTTCGCCACTGGCCACCCGTTCAGCAAGGCGGCGTGACGCGCGCACCAGTTCCCGTCGTCCGCCGTAGTTGGTGCAGACATTGAAATGAATGCCTCGGTTGCTAGCCGTGCGCTCTGTGGCATCGGCGATCAGGGCCTGCAACCGCGGCGGCAGAGCTTCGAGATCGCCAAGAAAGCGGATGCGCACCTGTTCCGACTCCAGTGCATTCAGCTCCCGCTGCAGCACTCTTTCGAACAGGGTCATCAAGAAATTCACCTCCTCACCGGGACGCGACCAGTTCTCCGTTGAGAAGGCATAGGCCGTGAGGGCGCCGATCCCCCAGTCATTGCAAAGCCTGAGCGTGGTCTTGAGGGCTTCCACGCCAGCGCGATGCCCCATCACCCGGGGCAGGCCGCGAGCGTTGGCCCAGCGTCCATTGCCGTCCATGATCACCGCGATATGGCCAGGCAGCTTGGAGGGATCCAGACCATCGGGGCAGCGCCTGGACTCGATCTGATCGGCGCTGGTGGCCAGTTGACGACTCAAGGCAGGAATTCCTGAGTTCCTTTCTTCACGCTACGTGGAGATGGTGCTTTCACTGCCGCCGATGAAACCGAGGCGGCGATTAATTCAGTGAGCAAGTCCTGCAGACGAGAGCTGGTAATCGGTCGCTCAAGCTTGCCCTGATTGGCGAGGGACAGGGTGCCGGATTCCTCGGAAATCACCACGCAAATGCAGCGATCGAACCGTTCAGTAATCCCCAGAGCGGCGAGGTGTCGGGTTCCGTAACGACTGACTCCCTGCCTTGACAAAGGAAGGATGACCCCTGCCGAAATGATCCGGTTTCCTTTGATCACCACAGCGCCATCGTGCAGCGGTGTATCAGAGGCAAACAGATTCAGCAGAAGTTCTTTGCTGAGCTGAGCATCAATGGTGATCCCTGGATTGAGAAAGTCCTCAGGCCTCAAATCACTGCCGAGATCAACCACGATCAAGGCACCCCGACGGCTTTTGGATAAGCGCCCGGCTGCCTCAGTGAGTTGAGCCACCGTGCTGGCTGTGGTTCGCAATCGGCTCTGGGGATTGCCAAGCAGCACGGCCAGCTTGCCGGTACCCAGGAGTTCCATCAGCCTGCGCAATTCCCCCTGCCAGAGGATGGCCAGAGACAGGGAGCAGGCCAGCACCAACGCATCAATGAACGTTGACGTGAGAGGGAGCTTTTCAGACCACTGAACAAACCACGCCAAGAAGACGAGGAAGAGATATCCCCTGAGCAACCACAGCGTTCGCTGTTCGTTGACGCGGGAAAACAGCAGGAACCCGAGAAGAACTGCACAGAAGACGTCGAGGAGGCGCCACTGAATCAGTGAAGATGACAGTTGGTCGTACAGCTGGCGCCACTGCAACACCGCCAACACGTTCATCCACTCCCCTCTCACATCAGACTACCGATTGCAGGCGTTCTGGCAGCAGGTCGTAACGCAGTAAATCTTCCGGCTGTTCCCGACGCTGCACCAGTTCCGCTTCAGCACCTTTCACCAACACCGTGGCAGGCCTGGGAATGCGGTTGTAGTTCGAGCTCATCGAGACGTTGTAAGCCCCGGTGGCGAGCACCACGAGAATCTCGCCACTGGTGCAGGCCGGGAATGGGAGATCCTTCAGCAGAACGTCACCAGATTCGCAGTGCTTGCCTGCAATGGTGACCGTCTCTTCGGCTTCAGCCTTGGGCCGATCGGCCAGACAGGCTGTGTACTGCGATTGATAGGTGATCGGCCTGGGGTTATCGCTCATGCCCCCATCCACCGACAGATAGGTGCGAATTCCAGGCACAACTTTGCGAGCGCCAACCGTATAAACGGTGACGCCGGCAGGAGCCACAAGCGACCGACCCGGTTCACACAGGAGCCGGGGTAGCTCGAGATTGCGCTGCTGGCAGGCCGATGCCACTGCCGTACCGACCACTTGAACCCAGGCATCGATGCTCGGTGGATCGTCGCTGCTCACATAGCGGATCCCCAAACCGCCACCCACATTGAGATCACGAACTGGATGACCAAGTTCCCGGGCTAACCCAAGGGCATCAGCCATCACAGCGGCAAGGTCACGGTGGGGTTCCAGTTCAAAGATCTGGGAGCCGATGTGGGCATGCAGACCCTCGACCCTGGCCCAGGCGGCACCTTGCAACGCGCGGAGCACCGGCTCGAGCTCATCGGGATCGAAACCGAATTTGCTGTCGAGATGTCCAGTGCGGATGTACTCGTGGGTGTGACACTCGATTCCCGGCGTAAAGCGGAGCATGAGCCTCACCGGCTCGCCGCCCTCCGGAACGATGGTTTGCAGCAAATCAAGGTCGTGCTGGTTATCAGCGACCACCATCACGCCGCTGCGATAGGCCAGTGCCAACTCCTCCAAGGATTTGTTGTTGCCATGCAGCACCATGCGCTCTGCCGGCATGCCTCCGTCGAGGGCGGTGATCAATTCACCGGCTGAGACGGCATCCAGACCGAGTCCTTCAGAAGCGACCAACGCCGATAAGGCCATCGAACTGTTGGCCTTGGAGGCGTAGATCGCCAACGAGGGGCCGGGATAATGACGTTCAAGGGCCTCCCGGTAAGCCCGGCATGCCTGGCGGATGCTGGCTTCATCGAGCACATAAAGGGGCGTTCCATAACGCTCAGCCAGGTCGCTCAGCGCACAGCCTCCAACCGCGAGCTTTCCCTGGGCATCGATCTCAGCCGTGATCGGTGCCAGGTTTCGGTTGGGACTGGTTGTGTCACACCCGAGTTCAAAAGGCTGAGACATGGAGCGTGTGACAGAGGCGATGGGCAATGGTAAGAGGCACGTTGTTCCAGAAGCGTCCATGGAGGGCACGCCAGGCCAAGCGCAGGGCCCGCAAAGCTGCAACCCACCGCGCTTGCTCGGCATTCGAGACCTTGAGGCCTGTCTGGCCCTCGACCGCACCGCTCTGAACGGCCTCTGGACACGAGAGCAGTGGACGCGAGAGCTCAGCGACGATCGCAGGATCGCCCTGGGGATCGACGATTCGCAGCAGCAGCTGATCGCCCTCGCAGCCGGTTGGCTGGTGGCTGACGAACTGCAGATCACCGCTGTCGCCGTTGCTCCCCATCAGCGCAGGCTGGGGCTCGGGGCACAGATCACCAAAGCCCTGATCCAGCGTGGAGGGATGGCAGGGGCCCTGGAGGCAAGCCTGGATGTGGCGAGCAACAACCAAGCCGCACTTGCGTTGTACGCAAGCTTGGGGTTTGTGACCACCGGTTCTAGGCAGAAGTACTACCGGGATGGAAGCGACGCACTGCTGCAATGGCTAAAAATCGAAATCGGTAGGGTTATCCGCACTGAACAAACAGAAAACCCGAATACATTTCGGCATTGATTAATACTTTCTGCGGGGTTCAGCCCTGGATATCACAGGGATTTCCCGTATGCAGAGGCGTCGTCACAGTGACCCGTCACTCCTGATAGCTTGGGTTCAACAGCTGTCGGCCTGATCGATGTTTGAGAGGTTTACTGAAAAGGCCATCAAGGTGATCATGCTGGCCCAGGAAGAGGCCCGCCGCCTCGGCCACAATTTCGTGGGCACTGAGCAGATCCTGCTCGGCTTGATCGGTGAAGGCACCGGCGTTGCCGCCAAGGTTCTCAAATCCATGGGTGTGAACCTCAAGGACGCCAGAGTTGAGGTCGAAAAAATCATTGGCCGTGGATCTGGGTTCGTTGCCGTCGAAATTCCCTTCACACCACGCGCCAAACGCGTGCTTGAGCTCTCCTTGGAAGAGGCTCGCCAACTCGGTCACAACTACATCGGCACGGAGCATCTGCTGCTCGGTCTGATTCGCGAAGGCGAAGGCGTTGCCGCCAGGGTTTTGGAGAACCTTGGTGTGGATCTCTCCAAGGTGAGAACCCAGGTGATCCGCATGCTCGGAGAAACCGCAGAGGTTGGAGCCGGTGGAAGTGGATCAGGAAGCAAGGGATCCACAAAAACGCCAACGCTCGACGAGTTTGGAAACAACCTCACCCAACTGGCAGGCGAAGCCAAGCTTGATCCTGTGGTGGGTCGTCAGAGCGAAATCGACCGTGTCATCCAGATCCTTGGCCGCCGCACCAAGAACAATCCGGTCCTGATCGGCGAGCCCGGCGTTGGCAAAACAGCCATCGCCGAAGGATTGGCGCAACGGATTCAGCAGGGAGACATCCCCGACATCCTTGAGGACAAACGGGTCCTCACCCTCGACATCGGACTTCTTGTCGCCGGCACGAAGTACAGAGGTGAGTTTGAGGAGCGCCTCAAAAAGATCATGGAGGAAATCAAAGCCGCCGGAAACGTGATCCTGGTGATCGACGAGGTGCACACCTTGATCGGAGCCGGCGCTGCCGAAGGGGCCATCGACGCAGCCAACATTCTCAAGCCAGCCCTGGCACGGGGAGAACTGCAATGCATCGGTGCCACCACCCTCGATGAGTACCGCAAACACATCGAACGTGACGCTGCCCTCGAGCGACGCTTCCAGCCCGTCACGGTGGGAGAACCATCCATTGATGACACCATTGAAATTCTCAAGGGTCTGCGCGAACGCTATGAGCAGCATCACCGCTTGCGCATCACCGATGAAGCGCTTGAAGCCGCTGCAACCCTTGGCGATCGCTACATCTCCGACCGTTTCCTTCCCGACAAGGCCATCGATCTGATCGATGAAGCCGGCAGCCGCGTGCGCCTGATGAATTCCAAGCTTCCACCGGAAGCCAAGGAAGTGGATAAGGAACTTCGTGCTGTTCAGAAGGAGAAAGAGGACGCCGTCCGCGAGCAGGATTTCAGCCGCGCCGGTGAATTGCGCGACAAAGAAGTTGAGCTGCGGGACAAGATTCGTTCGCTGTTGCAGTCCAGCCGCGAGGACTCCCCCTCTGACAATCAACAATCTGAGGATCAAGCCACAGACGTTGACGTTGCTTCAACCGAGTCTGAGGGAGCCACTGAGTTGGCGGTCACGGGCACGACACCTGTTGTGAACGAAGAAGACATCGCTCAGATCGTGGCGTCCTGGACGGGTGTGCCTGTTCAGAAACTCACGGAAAGCGAGTCGGTGAAACTCCTCAACATGGAGGAAACCCTGCACAAGCGCTTGATCGGTCAGGACGAAGCGGTCAAAGCGGTCTCCAAAGCCATCCGCCGGGCGCGTGTGGGGCTGAAAAATCCCAACCGCCCCATCGCCAGCTTCATTTTCTCTGGCCCGACGGGTGTGGGCAAAACCGAACTCACCAAAGCGCTCGCGGCTTACTTCTTCGGCAGTGAAGAAGCCATGATCCGCCTCGACATGTCGGAATTCATGGAGCGGCATACGGTCAGCAAATTGATCGGATCCCCTCCGGGCTACGTGGGATTCAACGAAGGCGGTCAGCTCACGGAAGCCGTGCGTCGCAGGCCTTACACAGTGGTGCTGTTCGATGAGATTGAGAAAGCCCACCCCGATGTCTTCAATCTGCTGCTGCAGCTGCTCGAAGATGGCCGTCTCACCGATTCCAAAGGCCGGACGGTGGATTTCAAAAACACCTTGATCATCATGACCTCGAACATCGGTTCGAAAGTGATCGAAAAAGGTGGTGGTGGCCTCGGCTTCGAATTCTCCGGCGAGAACGCTGAAGAAAATCAGTACAACCGAATCCGTTCCCTGGTGAATGAAGAGCTCAAGCAGTACTTCCGCCCTGAGTTCCTGAACCGACTGGACGAAATCATCGTGTTCAGACAGCTCAACCGTGACGAAGTGAAGGAGATCGCAGAAATCATGCTGCGTGAAGTCTTTGGTCGGATCGGTGAAAAGGGAATCACCCTTACGGTCTCCGATGCCTTCAAAGAGCGGCTTGTGGAAGAGGGTTACAACCCCGCCTACGGCGCCAGACCACTGCGCCGTGCCGTCATGCGTCTGCTCGAGGACAGCCTTGCTGAGGAAGTTCTCTCCGGTCGCATCAAGGACGGGGACGAAGCTGAAGTGGACGTCGAAGATGGCAAGGTGGTTGTCAAACACCTGAACCGCACGGCCACTGAGACCCCTGAGCTGGCCAGTGCCGGTCGCTGACCTGGATGTCCGCAACAGAAAACACCTGTTTGATCTCCCATCACTCCATGGCGCCGGTCCGCGTGATTCGCGGCTCCGGTGCCTGGCAAGACGCCCTTCCCCAGATCCGTGCGCTCTGCTCCAGCCCGCTCTTTCTGGGTCGAAGTTCAGCCACGCAGCCTCTGCGCAACACGCTGATCTCCAGCCTCACGTCGGCTGGAATGAAGGTCGCGCCAGCGCTCCTGAGGCATGACTGCTGCAACGAAGACTTAAGTCGTCTTCAATCGGAATGGTCGGTTCACCGCAGTGATGGGGTGATCGCCGCTGGTGGAGGAAAAGTTTTGGATGCCGGCAAGCTCCTTGCCGACCGTCTCGATCTGCCCTGCATCACCGTTCCACTGAGTGCCTCAACCTGTGCTGGCTGGACCGCACTCTCCAATCTCTACAGCCCAGACGGTGCATTTTTCGGCGATCAGGCCTTGAAATACTGTCCGGACCTGCTGGTGTTCGACCACGATCTCCTGCGTCAGGCACCTCCCCGCACCCTTGCCAGTGGCATCGCTGATGCGCTGGCCAAGTGGTACGAAGCCTCCGTGAGCAGTGGTGCCAGCCAGGATGGACTCATCCTGCAAGCGGTTCAGATGGCGCGCGTTCTGCGCGATCAGCTTCTGATCGACAGCGTGGATGCCATGCAGAATCCAGGCGGTGACGCTTGGATTCGCGTGATTGAAGCCTGTGGGCTCACAGCAGGCGTGATTGGAGGCCTGGGTGGGGCACGCTGCCGCACGGTTGCTGCCCATGCTGTGCACAACGGGCTCACCCAACTTCAGGCCTGCCACGGATCCCTGCACGGCGAAAAAGTGGGCTTCGGAGTGCTGGTTCAACTTCGCCTCGAGGAACGCTTGGGCGGCAATCGCCTGGCAGAACAGGCCCACCGTCAGTTGCTGCCTCTGCTCAAGCAACTCGGACTCCCGGTCAGCCTCGACGATCTCGGACTCTCCAAGGCCAGCTTGAGTGACCTTCAACAGGTTTGCGATTTCGCCTGCCGTGAAGGCTCCGACCTTCACCATCTCCCCTTCTCTGTGACACCGGGAGCTCTTCTGGAAGCGCTGGTCGGAGCCTCAGAACCCAGCGTTCGACGCCCTTGAAAACCCAACTCGAAGCTATTCGCTGCAACCTGCTGGATCCCCAGGCTGCGGCCCTGCTCGACCAGCTGCAGTGGTGGAGTCTCCCTGAATTAGGAGTCGAAGCTCCCTTCCCTGTGGCAGTTATGGGCCAAGGGGAACCCCTGCTCCTTCTCCATGGATTCGACAGCAGTTTTTTGGAGTACAGACGGATCGCCCCCCTGCTGTGCAGTCGGTTTCAACTGTTCATCCCCGACTTGTTCGGATTCGGCTTCAGTCCCAGACCCAGCGCAGCTGACTACGGCAGGGAGCCGGTTTTGCGCCATTTGGACAGCGTTCTGCAACGGATCCCGGGTCACCGTCCGGTCGGTGTCATCGGCGCGTCGATGGGGGGAGCTGTCGCCGTGGAAATGGCCCGTCGTCAGCCTGATCGGATCAACACGTTGCTCCTGCTGGCACCGGCTGGACTAACCGGGCGTCCCATGCCCGTCCCGCCCCTCCTGGATCGACTCGGCGCCTGGTTCCTCAGCCGTCCGGGAGTGCGTCGTGGTCTGTGCCGACAGGCGTTTGCCGACCCTGACCGCGATGTCGGTCCCGCGGAGGAGCAAATTGCATCGCTCCATCTCCAATGTCCTGGCTGGAGCGAAGCACTGGCAGCTTTTGCCCGCAGCGGTGGCTTCTCAGGCAGCGGTCACCCACTTCCCCAACAGCCCCTGCATGTGCTTTGGGGAAACAACGACAGGATTCTCAGGGCGGGGCAAAAGCAAGCGTTAAGCGCCCTGCTGAAGCATCCCGTGGAAAGCCTCGATGCCTGTGGCCATCTCCCGCACATTGATCGACCTGAGGACGTTTCAGAACGGTGCAACACTGTGTTCCTGCCTGGTTGATCCATGTCCAGCCCCAGTTCAGGCCCGGTCTTACAGCTGCTGGCAAGCGGTCTGCAGCGATGGATCCGCTCACAGTGCGACTCCGTTGACGACTTGAATCTCTCGCTGCAGGGGTCCGCCTTCGCGTTACTGAAAGGACGTCTCAAGGGTGTGACGTTGCAGGCCAAACGTGTTCAGTTCCAGCAATTGCCCCTGGTCAGGGCTGACCTTCAATCGGGTGAGTTGAAGGCTTCACTGCGGCCGGGTCAGCCCAATCAACCGGTGCAATTCGAGGAACCCTTCTTGATCTCTGGAGAAGTGGTGCTTTCGGGTGTGGAGCTCAACCAAGCCCTGGCTAGCGATCGCTGGCGCTGGTTGGGTGACCTGCTGTCCGAGCAACTCATGGGTCTAACTCCCCTGCGATCCCTCTCGATTGACAACGACATCCTCAAGCTCACGGCTGACGTGATCACAGGCAAAGACCCCGTGCGCCGCAGTTTCCGGCTGAACGCCGAACAGGGAACGATCCGGGTTGATCACTGTGATGCGGAAGGAAGCATGCTGATTCCGATGGATCCTGCGATTCAGATTGAAGAGGCCCGTCTGCAAGCAGGGCAGCTTCTGCTGAAAGGCAAGGCCAGCGTGCAGCCCTAGCTGAGCACCGGCAGCACCAGGGTGACGGCATAAAACACAACGGCAGGAGTGAACAGATAGCTGTCGATGCGATCCAGAATTCCGCCATGACCTGGCAAGGCATCGCCTGAATCCTTCAAGCCTGCATCCCGTTTCATCATCGATTCGGTGAGATCGCCCACGAGCGCAAACAGCGCGACCAACGCGCCCAGACATCCCCCCGTCCACCAGCCGAGAGGCCACATCAACAGGGCGCCGGTCAAGGCGCCGATCACGATGGCGGAAGCCAAACCGCCATAGGCACCCTCAATGGTTTTGGCGGGCGAAATCGGCGAGAGAGGCCGGGATCCAAAGCGACGGCCGATGGCATAAGACCCGATGTCGCTGGCCACCACCATCAGGCAGGCCGCAAAGGTGATCAGCAAACCAGCGCTGATCCAAGATCCATCCAGCGACTGGAGCACCGGCGCCGCATCCGGAGTCACGAGGTTGCGAAGACGCAGCCAGTGGCTGGGTAGGAAGCCGAGATAGAACAATCCAAAGATCGACGCCGCGATATCGGCGATCGATCCTGTGATCGGCTGGAGAATCAGCCACCCGCAAATCGCAGCCCCCGACAGGGGCAAAACAGCATCAGCGAGATGGGACGCCAATCCCCCGTTCACCGACCACTGGGTGCTCACGAGCAGAAGCTGGCAGGCCACGAGCGTTGTTTTCGTGGCTGGACGCATGCCCTTGAACTGGGCCATCCGAAAAAATTCCAACAGGGCGAGATGCACGATCACGCCGAGAGCGATGGTGAACCACCAACCGCCCAATCCAACAACCACAACCCCAAACACGCCGGCCAGCACACCACTGCTCAGACGCTTGCGGTCAACGCCACTGCGCCTAAGCGCTGTCTCATTGGTTGTACCGTCAGCAACCACCCGTTGGATCCCGCGGCCTGTCAGGCCAGAACTTTCACCATACCGGGCACCTGCTCAGGCCAGCGCGCGTGCTGCCGTTGCAGCCATTGCACCCGGGCCTGATCAATGCGCTCTCCAGGCACAAGCAAGGGAATCCCCGGGGGATAGGGACAGATCATCTCCGCAGCGATCCGATCCGCACACTGCGACAACGGACACGCAAGAGTGGCTCGATGGGAGACAGCCGCGGGAGACAACTCCACAACGTTCACTGCATCAAGAGGAGGTGCCGCGACGGGAGCGAGGGGCGGCCCACCCCGGTCCTCGAGAAACAGCTGCCAGAGGCGTTGAAGCCGCGTTGCAAGCCCGCGATGGCGGGCAAGCCCCAGACAAAAAGTCAGGCAAAGGGGCTCCGGCAGCTCGGCAATCAGCCCACGGTTCATAAACCAGGTGTCTGCCTCCAAACCGCTCACGCCAATGGAGGCTGTATTCAGAATGATCCGCAGGGGATCGTCGCTCTCATGCAGGGGCACACCCTGGCAACGCCAACGATCCTGCAACCTGCGGGCTGTCTCCAGTCTTTGCTGCAGAAGTCTGGTCCATCGGGAAGAAAGCATCCAATCCAGGGTTGCTTCACAGGACGCCAGCAGCAGCGCACTGGGACTGCTGCTCTGCAGTCGCTGGAGGGACAAACGCAACGCTGTTGCGGAGATGCGTGTCGTCCGCTGCCAGAGCACTGCGGTCTGAGCCAGTCCTGGCGCTGACTTATGTAGCGAGTGCACCACGAGATCGGCCCCGGTTGTGAGAGACGACGGTGGCAATCCCAACCCGGGGGCAAAGGCGAGATGGGTGCCATGAGCTTCATCCACCAGCACCGGCAAACCATGGGCGTGCAGGCGATTCACGAGAGGGGCAATCTCTGCGGCGTACCCGTGATACGTGGGATGAACCAACACGGCAGCGGCCAGGCGACAGCCAAGATCGGGTAAGGCGTCGAGAGAGCGGCTCAAACCATCGGCGGTCATCGCGCCAGGGTGACCCCGGAGCGCATCAAACGGAACCGGCAGGAACACCGGCAACAATCCCCCCAGCTCACAAGCGGCGATCAGGCTGCGGTGAACATTGCGCGGTAACAGAACAGCGTCGCCGGGAGCGGCCATGGCCAGCAGTGCTGCCTGCAACAGGCCCGTTGCTCCATTCACGCCGAACCAACAGCACTCCACACCCATCCGCGCCGCAAGCCTCGCCTGCGTGTCTGCAACCGCCCCATCCGCCTCCAGAGGGCCGCCGATGTCTGGCAGTTCAGGGAGATCCCAACGCCCTGGCTGCTGACGCAACAGACCTCTCAGAGCTGGTGGCAAGGCTTCACCCCGGCCATGCACCGGGAGATGCAGGGCGAATCGCTGGTTTGAAGCGCGCAGGAGTCGCAGCAGGGACATGAGCACTGAATCGACAAGACCGCAGCCACGCGCGCGAACTGCGGCTAGAAGCTGAATCGTGGCATTACCCCTGTCCAACCCATGGCGAACTATCGGTACACCAAGGCCATCGCCGGGAGCTGTGCCATCGGCATCGGCCTTGGTGTGGTGCGGTTTGACTTCGCAGTTGTGGGGCGTTTGATGATCGAGAGCGGCCTCTTCAGCGCTTCATCGATCGGAGAGCTCTCCTCCTTGAATCTGGCCGGATACATCCTCGGCTGCCTGCATCATTCCCAGTTGCGCATCCTGCGGGACCGGCGCGTCACCCTCTGGATCGCCCTTCTCACCATTCCGATCTCACTCTTTGCAGAGGGGCTGAGCAGCACCCTGGCGATGCATGCCTTCTGGAGAATTCTGGCCGGTTGGGCATCCGGGCACCTCATGAGCGGAATCCCCCACCTGGCCACCCTTGGCTGTGCCGATGGGCAACGACGACGGGCGAGTGCCCTGGTGATGGCAGGCGCAGGAATCGGTGCCCTGATCGGGGCCTTGAGTGTGGGCAGCCTGCCCAAGGAAACCGTGGAACTCGGCTGGATGGTGCTGGGAACGGTGGCTGCGGTTCTGGCGATTCCGGTGGGCTGGCTGTTGCTGGTGGGGTTCCGAGACGAAGCCAGGCACGACCCCGAGGCACCGTTGGCCCGCGGGGAAGCGCCCAAGATCCCTGCTTCGTCCCTGCTCCCCCTGGCAGCGTTGACGCTGGGCTACCTGCTGCTCGGGGCTGGGCAGACACCAGTCGCGCTCTACGAACCCCTGCTGGTGAGTGAACGTCTCGGCGCGTCACCCATGCTGAGCAGCACATCGCTGGCCGTGTTTGGCGCTGGCTGCACAACGGGATCCTTGCTGGCCAGCACCTTTCCGCGGCGCTGGCCCACCGTGGTGTTGCTCCCCATCGTGGCCTGCCTTGGTCTGCTGGGGAACATCCTGTTCCTCACTGGAAGCAGCGCCACCATTCTCGGTGCAGCCACGTTCTGCGTGGGCGCCTGGATCTGGCTGACGGCCAGCCTCACCTTCGACCGTCTCAGTCAGTTGGTGGATCCCAGCGAACTGCGGCCGACCTGGTCATTGATCACCATGATTCTGGGAATCGGTTTCGCGTTGTTTGCGTTCGCAACCTCACCTCTGGTCTCCCAACACATCGATGGGCTGATTCTGATCGGCGTTGTTGTTGTGGTGTTGCAGGTGATCGCTGAACTGATCCAGTGGCTCGGCGATCGCCGCCATCGGCACCCTGATGAGGCGAACTCTCTAAGATTTCGCGGAGGAAGTGAGATCTGAGCGTGGAGTCTGTGCGGTACAACCCTGGCCGAGATGCCCGTTGGCTGCTGCTGCGTCCGTGGATCGCCGTACCCCGCATTCTCCAGATTGTGTGGGCGTTGTCTGGATTGGTGCTCAGCCTGCTGATCCGAGGCAACAGCAGTGATTCCAAGGTTCAGAAAAATCTGGCGCGCATGCTTCTGCGCACACTCACGAATCTGGGTCCTTGCTTCATCAAGGTGGGACAGGCTTTGTCCACCCGTCCCGATCTGATCCGACGGGACTGGCTGGATGAACTCACGAAACTTCAGGACGATCTGCCTGCCTTCAGCCATGACGTTGCCCTGAAGACGATTGAAGCCGAGCTGGGATCTCCGGCTGATGCACTGTTTGAAGAATTTCCGGACTGTCCTGTTGCCGCAGCCAGCCTGGGCCAGGTGTACAAAGCCAGGGTTCACGGTCAGCACTGGGTTGCCGTCAAGGTGCAGCGCCCCAATCTCACGTTCATCCTCCGGCGCGACATGGTGCTGATCCGGAGCCTGGGCGTGCTGGCAGCTCCGCTTTTGCCTCTCAACCTCGGCTTTGGCCTAGGTGAAATCATCGATGAATTCGGCCGCAGCCTGTTCGAGGAAATCGACTACTGCTGCGAAGCCGACAATGCGGACCGTTTCGCGGCCCTGTTTGCCGACAACCCCGCTGTCACGATCCCCACGGTGGAGCGTGCGCTGTCGAGCAGGCGAGTGCTTACGACCAGTTGGATTCATGGAACCAAGCTGCGCGACCGCCAGGAACTCAAATCCCAGCGGCTTGATCCGGCTGCTCTCATCCGCACCGGCGTGATCAGTGGCTTGCAACAGCTTCTTGAATTTGGATATTTCCACGCCGACCCCCACCCGGGCAATCTGTTCGCGCTGAGCGGCCGAAGCGGCGACCTCGGCCATGTGGCCTACGTCGATTTCGGGATGATGGATTCCATCAGCGATAGCGACCGTCTCACCCTGACAGGCGCTGTGGTGCACTTGATCAACAAGGATTTCGAGGCTGTCGCCCGCGACTTTCAGCAGCTTGGATTTCTGGCTCCCAATGCCGATCTGACCCCGATCATTCCGGCTTTGGAGGAGGTTTTAGGGGGAAGTTTGGGTGATTCTGTGGGGTCGTTCAATTTCAAAGCGATCACCGATCGCTTTTCGGAACTGATGTACGACTATCCCTTCAGAGTGCCCGCCCGTTTTGCTCTGATCATCCGGGCGGTGGTGAGCCAAGAGGGCTTGGCTCTGCGTCTCGACCCACAGTTCAAGATCATTGCTGTGGCTTACCCCTATGTGGCCAAGCGTTTGCTGGCTGGTGACACCAAGGAGATGAGGGAGAAATTGATGGAGGTGATCTTCGACGGTGATGGCAGCTTGAGGCTTGAACGCCTGCAAAGCCTCCTGGACGTTGTGGGGAAGGAGCAGACACAAGTGGGGACGGAGTTGCTCCCCGTCGCAGGGGCAGGCCTGAAGCTGCTGCTGGGGCGCGATGGAGGCGACCTGCGCCGAAGGCTGCTGCTCACCCTGATCAAGGACGATCGACTGGACACCACGGATCTGAAAAAACTCACGGCTCTCATGGGCAGAACCTTCGGACCGGCCCGGCTTGCGCAAGGCATGCTCCAGAGCCTCAATCCCCTCGCCGCCTGAGTCCGCCTCGGACCCTCCGGCACCAGGTTCCAGCGGTGATAATGCCAACTTGATTCAGTCGTACGGCCCCCATGTCGATCGCACCAGACTTCGCACCGATCGATCTTGACCAAGCCGAGCTCGACGTTCTGACCGGCGCCTTCGGTGATCTGAGCGCTGATGAGATTCTCCTGGAATTCGCCCCACTCCAGCAACCTCCCTACCTCGTTGCCGGCCTTGGCTTGGCCATCGGTGTGCTCTGCGGTCTCACTTTCGCCAAGCTGGTGCAAAATCGCCTGGACGGCTGGAAAAACGACAGACTGGCGATGCTTCCCCTGGGAACAGCGGAGACCAGCATCAGTTTTGCCGGAACCTTGATCGGCATCAGCCTGTTCATCGGCGGATCCCTTCAGGTGTTTGGCTTCGCATCCGGCGCTGCCTATCTGATTGCCTTCTCGCTCTCGGTTCTCACTGGCGGAGCGTTGTGGGTGCAGCTGGAGAGACTGATGACCCAGGTGGAATCCGGCAATTTTAAAGCTGTTGATTTCGACAACTTCGACGAATTCTTCTGATTAGCAGCACTCAGTTAGGCAGCCACGGTGTAGTCCCTGAGCTCAAGGGGTGCCTGACGCAGTGACTCCAGCCCCTCCCGCTCAAGCCGGCGGGTTCGGTCGCGGCTCATCTTGAGCGTTTTGGCAATGCCGGTGAGGCTCATCGGGTCCTCACCGTCCATCCCGTAACGCATCCGCAGCACACGCTCCTGCAATTCCGGCAGCTGGCCCAGCAGATCGCGCAGATCACCCTTCAGGCACTCCCCTTCCACCTGCTCACTGGGCAGCTCGCCA
>NZ_JAHLZC010000002.1:0-1161 GCF_025128215.1 Synechococcus sp. CS-197
CAACAAAAAGCCCCCACCTTTCGGTGGGGGCTTTCCGATTCAACTGACGCTGAATCTTTTGGAGACTTCAGCCTCAGCCGATGGCGGGTGCTTGCAGAGCCACAGGAGTGGACTCAGCAGCAGCCAGGTCGAGGGGGAAGTTGTGAGCGTTGCGCTCGTGCATCACTTCCATGCCGAGGTTGGCGCGGTTCAGCACATCAGCCCAGGTGTTCAGGACGCGGCCCTGACCATCAAGGATGGACTGGTTGAAGTTGAAACCGTTCAGGTTGAAAGCCATGGTGCTGACGCCCAGGGCAGTGAACCAGATGCCGACCACAGGCCAGGCAGCCAGGAAGAAGTGCAGGCTGCGGCTGTTGTTGAAGGAGGCGTATTGGAAGATCAGGCGACCGAAGTAACCGTGGGCAGCCACGATGTTGTAGGTCTCTTCCTCTTGGCCGAACTTGTAGCCGTAGTTCTGGGACTCGCTCTCGGTGGTTTCACGCACCAGGGAGGAGGTCACCAGGGAGCCGTGCATGGCGGAGAACAGGGAGCCACCGAACACACCTGCGACGCCCATCATGTGGAAGGGGTGCATCAGGATGTTGTGCTCTGCCTGGAACACCAGCATGAAGTTGAAGGTGCCGGAGATGCCGAGGGGCATGCCGTCAGAGAAGGAACCCTGACCGAAGGGGTACACCAGGAACACGGCGGAGGCAGCAGCCACGGGTGCGCTGTAAGCAACGCAGATCCAGGGGCGCATGCCGAGGCGGTAGGAGAGTTCCCACTCGCGACCCATGTAGCAGAAGATGCCGATCAGGAAGTGGAAGACAACCAGCTGGTAAGGACCGCCGTTGTACAGCCACTCGTCGAGAGAAGCAGCTTCCCAGATGGGATAGAAGTGAAGGCCGATGGCGTTCGAGGAGGGCACAACAGCACCGGAGATGATGTTGTTGCCGTAGATCAGGGAGCCAGCGACGGGCTCACGGATGCCGTCGATGTCGACGGGGGGCGCTGCGATGAAAGCAACGATGAAGCAGGTGGTGGCAGCCAGCAGGGTGGGGATCATCAGCACACCGAACCAGCCCACATACAGGCGGTTGTTGGTGGAGGTGACCCACTCGCAGAAGGACTGCCAGCCATTGGCGCCGGAGCGCTGCTGAATGGTGGTGGTCATGAGAACGG
>NZ_JAHLZC010000012.1:0-36573 GCF_025128215.1 Synechococcus sp. CS-197
CGACCGCGTCACCGAAGTGACCGACGAGCTCAAGCGTCTGATGAAGGAGTTCGAGAAGGAACTCGCCATCCTCAAGGGCCGCGTGGACGGTCTGGAAGCCCGCGTGGGCGAACTGGAAGCCACCCAGTTCACCACCACCACCAAGCTGAAGGGTCAAACCACCTTCGTGACCGGTGCTGTGAACGCCGGCGGTGACGACGGTTCCAAGTACATCTACGACACCAACGCCACCTACTTCGACGACTCTGCTGACGCTGTCAAGCAGATCGGCAAGGTGGAGCGCAAGAACCGCAACACCGTCTTCAAGAAGAACGGAACCCGCGGTGGTGCCAACGCCTACAACCGCAACTACGGCGCCTGGACCTTCAACTATGACCAGCGCCTGAAGCTGAACACCAGCTTCACCGGCAAGGACCTGCTGGTTGCCCGTCTGCGTACCGGTAACTTCAGCAAGAGCGGCAACGGCAACGCCTTCGGTGGTTCCGGCGTGAACCTCACCGCTCTCGACATCGCCACCGATTCCGGTGTGCAGGACGAGAAGGCCAACATCGTCACCCTCGACCGTCTGTTCTACAAGTTCCCGGTCGGCAAAGAGTTCACCGTGGTTGCCGGTGCTCTGGCTCGTAACACCGAGTCCATCGCTCTCTGGCCCTCTGTCTACAACAAGGGTGCCACCAAGATCCTCGACTGGACCGCTCTGATGGGCACCAGCGGTGTCTACAACAAGGAGACCGGACAGCTGATCGGTGCTTACTGGAAGCAGAGCGTCGACAAGGGTCAGAACGCTTTCAGCGTGTCTGTGAACTATGTGGCTGACGACGGCAACGGCAGCTCCACCGATCCCACCACTGGTGGTTTCCTCACCGATAACTCCGAAGCCAGCTTCCTGGCTCAGGTCGGCTACGCCGGTCCTCAGTGGGGTGTGGCCTTCGGTTACCGCTACGGCCAGTGCGACAGCGGCAACGGCTTCCGTCGTGGCACCGAGTTCGCCAAGCAGGACAAGTGGAACAACAACTGCTTCTACGTCCCCACCAAGACTGTCAACGTTGACGGCACCAAGTACACCGTCCCCAATGGTGATCCCAAGAAGCGCTCCGGTGCTTCCACCAACAGCTACGCGCTGAACGCCTACTGGCAGCCCGAGAACCCTGGTTTCATCCCCTCCATCTCCCTGGGCTGGGGCATCAACCAGAACACCACCAGCAACAAGCGTGGCGGCACCCCCGTCAACAGCCAGAGCTGGATGGTGGGCCTGAAGTGGGACGACGTGTTCCTGAAGGGCAACGACCTCGGCTTCGCTGTGGGTCAGCCCACCTTCACCACCGGCCTCGAGTCCTGCGACGGCAAGCGCAGCGACAAGCGTGAAATTTGTGGTTCCACCCCCTTCGACGGCAACTACGTCTTCGAACTGTTCTACAACTTCCAGGTCACCGACAACATCAAGGTCACCCCTGCGATCTTCTACCTGTCCCGCCCCATGGGTCAGTTCACCAACAACCTGGTGGAGAACGGTCAGGGCTACGACGGTCAGTTCAACGTGTTCGGCGGTCTGATCCAGACCACCTTCAAGTTCTGATCTGACATCAGCACGATCTCCGGGGTCCGTTTGTACGGGCCCTCGAGATTCTTGTCCTCACACAGTTCACTCTTCACACACTTTGAATTCCCCCTCAATTCGAGGGGGTTTTTTATTGACCGTTGACCTGACCATCAACGCACTGCTCAAAACGTGCTGATGATGGGTTGGGTTGAACAGAGCGCGAGCCCCGGGTTGCTATGGCGATTGCCCCAGACATCACAGCCTTGGTGGGATGCACGCCCATGGTGCGGCTCAATCGTCTGCCCAAGGCCTGGGGATGCACGGCCGAGATCGTGGCCAAGTTGGAGAGCTTTAACCCCACGGCGTCGGTGAAGGACCGCATTGCCGGCGCGATGGTGGAGGCCGCTGAAAGCGCTGGAACCATTGCCCCTGAGCGGACCGTTCTGGTGGAACCCACCAGTGGCAACACCGGAATCGCCCTGGCGATGGTGGCAGCGGCCCGAGGTTATCGGCTGATCCTCACAATGCCCGACACGATGAGCACGGAACGCCGGGCGATGCTCAGGGCCTATGGAGCTGAGCTGCAGCTCACTCCAGGTATGGAGGGGATGCAGGGAGCGATCGAACGGGCGCGTGAACTGGTTGACGAGATCCCTGGGGCCTACCTCCTCCAGCAGTTCGATAACCCCGCGAACCCTGCGGTGCACGCAGCATCCACAGCCGAAGAGATCTGGGCTGATACTGAGGGTTCCCTGGATGCTGTGGTGGCCGGGGTGGGGACCGGGGGAACCATCACCGGTTGCGCCCGAGTGCTGAAAGAGCGCCAGCCCAAGCTTTCGGTGGTCGCCGTGGAGCCGGCTGCCAGTCCGGTGTTGGCGGGTGGCGTTGCTGGCCCCCATCGGTTGCAGGGAATCGGCGCTGGCTTCATCCCGCCCGTTCTGGAGATGGATCTCATCGATGAGATCATCGCGGTCAGCGACGATGAGGCCATGGACGTCGGTCGGCGTCTCGCCCGGGAAGAGGGTCTGTTGTGCGGGGTGAGCAGTGGTGCCGCGGTGGCTGCTGCGCTGAGGCTTGGGCAACGCCCAGCCATGGAGGGCCGGCGCATTGTGGTGATCCTGGCCAGTTTCGGAGAGCGCTATCTCTCCACACCGATGTTCAGCACTGCGGCGCCGCTTCCGGCACGCCGGGACGCTCAGCTGTGACTCTGATGCCAGATGGTCTCGATCCCTATGCCGTGCTCGAGGTGGGATCCACGGCGACGCAAGCTGAACTCAAGGCTGCCTACAGGCGCCTTGTGAAGCAGCACCACCCCGATGCCGGTGGGTCAGACGAAAAAATCCTGGCGTTGAACGCCGCCTGGGAGCAACTGGGCGATCCTGAGAGTCGTCGTGCCTTTGATCGCAGCAGCAGCAGATCTGCAGAAGCGGCGAGGGACGAGGCCAGGGCGCGTGGGGCCCGCAATGCCCGTGCCAGTCAGGCGGCACAGCGGGCCAGTGGTCGTTCGACCAGTGCCGATCAAGATTTGGCGGATTGGTTGAGGAAGGTCTACGCCCCGGTTGATCGTTTGATCGGCCAGGTGATCAATCCCTTCGCCTCCGAACTCAGGGCCTTGTCGGCCGACCCCTACGACGACGCCTTGATGGAGGCGTTCTGCACCTATCTCGAACAGAGCCGGATCCGGCTCGACAAGGTCAAAACCCTGTTTCAATCCATCCCAACGCCGGCTTCGGCCCGAGGCTTTGGCCTGAGTGTCTACCACTGTTTCTCCGAGCTGGAGGATGCGGTGACGGAGCTGGAGCGTTACACGATGGGCTACGTGGACAGCTATCTCCACGACGGACAGGAGATGATCCGCGAAGCCAGGCAACGCCGCAAGCGCCTCCAAGAGGAGCGTCGCCGGCTGGAGATCGGCTGATGACTGCGGGGTTGTTCCGGGCACTGCTGTTGCTGGTGTGGGTGCTATCCACGGCCGTAGACCGGTTGTGGTGGTCGCACCATGGCGGCTTGCCGGCCTGGGATCAGGCCGACTATCTCAACAGTGCCCTCGATCATGGCCGGGCTCTTGGTCTGATCCCGGGAGGAGGCTGGCTGGGGTGGCAAGCCCTTCTCGACCTGTCTCCAAAAATCCCGCCCCTCGCTTCTCTGGTGAATGGTGTTGTCATCGCAGTGAGCGGTGATGCCCCGGCTCAGGCCGCATGGAGTCTCAGCCTCTGGAATGGGTTGCTTGTGTTTGCCACCGCAGGCTGGGCTCTCTCGCTTCGCTCCCCGCAGCGTTTGGCCAGGGAGTTTGCCTTGCTGGCCGCAGCAGCTGTCTCGCTGACGCCCATGTTGCTGGAATTGCGCACGGACTATCTGCTGGAGCTGCCTCTCACCGCTTGCGTGCCCCTGGCGCTGTGGCGCTTGGGCTGCTGGTTGGATCCAACGCGGCCTTCATCCTGGTGGAAGGCTTTCGTTGCCGCCCTGGCGGTTTCGGCGGCGTTGCTGGTGAAACAGAGTGCTTTGCTTGTTTTCATTCCAGCTTGCGTCTGGGCTCTCGTTGTGGCCTTGCGCTCAGGCCTGCGTCGCCAGGCGCAACTGGCGTTGGGACTGGTTGTTGTGACTCTCGGTCTTCTGCCTTGGCTGCGCCACAACTGGATCACCACCCTCGGGGGCACGAACCGGGCTGTGATCGAGTCAGCGGCTCGGGAGGGTGACCCCGGTGTGCTGACCTTGGCCGGCTGGTTCTGGTACCCCCGTCTGATTCCTGATCAGATCGGCTGGGTGTTGCTGGTGATCGGTGGATCGGGTTTGGTCCTGCTGCTTCAGCAACGGCGCTCCGGGCTTGTGGCGCCGCCTCGGGATGGTTCCGACCGCGCTCAGGCCTGGAGCTGGCTGTTGGGGATGTTGCTGCTGGGCTGGCTGTTCACCAACCTCAGCCCGAACAAAGATTCCCGCTACATCGCGCCCCTGCTGCCACTGGTGCTGTTGCTGCTGAGTCGGGGCTGGTTGCAGTGGGGGCTCTGGCTCCGGCGTCGCTGGCCTGTGCAGGCGCGCTGGTTGCCGGGTTTGGCCCTGGCGGCAGGGGGGCTGGCCGCAGCCACACCAGCCTGGATGCAGCAGTCGGCACGGTTGCAGAACCGTCATCAAGGCCCCTTGGCAGCGATTGTGCGGCGTGCGGGAGGTGGCGTGCCAGGCGCTGAGCCGAGCACCCTGATCGTGGTGCCGAGCACCCCTGATCTGAATCAGCACAACGTCAGCTACTACGGACGCCGCAATGGAGGCCAGTTGGTAGGGCGTCAGCTCGGTGGCAGCCGCGCTCACGTGCAGCCGGTGCTGGATTACGCCGAGCTGGTGCTGCTGGCGGAGGGTGACCAGGGATCGGTGCGCAAGGCGGCCCGGCGCCTGGATCGGGCCGTGCGGGATTCCGGGGTCTTCACGCGTGTGGACACGTTTCCCCGTCCTGATGGGGGCAGCTATTCCCTGTGGCGCCGGCGTGCTGACGTACCCGCATCGCCCGGGTTTGATCAACGCTTCCCCGCGTTGGCATCCGCCTTGGAGAGGGGACCATCTGGGCTGGATCCGATCTTCAGCAGCGTGGCGATCGAACACATGCTCGACGGCCACTTTCTCTATAGGGGGCCTGCACGCAAGGCTGCTCTTGCCCGGCTCAACATCGACTCCGGCGATCGTCAGGCCAGGTGGACGCTGGCATTGCTGGCTGTTTTAGCCAACCGCCCGATCGAGGCCTCCAAGCAGTTCGCTGCCTTGGAGCAGGTTCTTCCGGATAACCCTTGGCCCAGTGCGTTTCGTGCTGTGGTGCTGCTGGCTGGTTGGGACCCAGCCCAAGCTGCTGCTGTGGCAGCTGCGGCCAACACACGACTCGGTGATCAGCCCGTGCTGATGGGCCTCGATGCTTCAGCTTCGGTGCTCTCGGGAGCGATCTGGCGGATTCCGGAGGCGATCGACCTCGTTCCCAAGGCCATTCGTGTGATCGAGCAATCGCTCGGCACTCAGGAGAACGCCTCGAGCTGATCCATGCGCAGCCACACGTCGGGCACGGGCCGCCGCCAGCGCACCTGTCCGTAGGTCCCTTTCACCACAAGCAGTTCACCGGGCCCCTCGAAGATGTAGGCCGGGGGGTGGGGGTCACTAGCACCCGCTTCAACGCTGCCCTCATAAGCCGCCCTGTTCACACGCACCAGAGCACCTTTTTTCAGTGCAGGAGGGGCTTTTGCGGCAGGAGCAGGGCTCGACGGTGTCTCGGCCATACGGGTCGGTCTTTGTTCGCCAGGCTAGAACCCTTGCACGCGACGCCAGCCCTCCATTTGGACAACGGCCTTTCGATCTATCTGGTGGCCTTCGGCGGTCTTCTGCTCGTGTCGGTGCTCCTCGATGACTTGGCGGCGCGGGTGCGGGTGCCAGGAATCCTCATGGTGCTCCTGCTCGGCCTCCTGATCGACAACCAGGTGGAGGTGTCCAACACGCGCGAGCTCACGCTGCTGAGCCTGGACCATGCCCAGCAGATCACCCAGGCGGCGCTCGTGCTGGTGCTGTTTTTTGGCGGACTGACCACCAATTGGAAAGAGGTGCGGGGGGTGATCCGGCCTGCCGCGCGTCTGGCCACCATCGGCGTGCTGATCACAGCCGCGTTGATCACCGGCGTGGGGATCGGGTTTGATCTGGCCCGAGGTGGTGCAGCTCTCACGCAGATCGTGCCGCGCAATCTCTTTATCGGCGCCATGGTGGCCAGCACGGACGCCTCGGCGGTGCTGGCACTGCTGAGGCCCCTGCAGGGCCGGCTGCCCCAGCCGCTGATGGATCTGATCGAATGCGAATCGGGCTTCAATGACCCGATGGCCGTGGTGCTGGCCGGTCTTGCCCTTGCCCTGGTGGGCGGGGATGGCGTCGGTGCTGGTGTGCTGGTGACCGATCTGGTGCGTCAGTTTCTGCTCGGAATCCTGATCGGTTTCCTGGGTGGAAGCCTCACTGTTCAGCTCCTCGGCACCCGGATGGGCCTGAACCAGGCCTCGATGCTGCCTGTGGTGAGTCTGGCGCTCCTGATGGTGCTCAGTGGGGGCACGTCTTTGCTGGGAGGCAGCCCGCTCTTGGCGGCCTATGTGGCGGGGCTGGTGCTGGGCAACAGCGACAGCCTGGATCAGGCGGTGTTGGAAGAAGCGCACTCGAGCTACGCGAAGATGGCCGAGCTGCTCCTGTTCCTGTGTATGGGACTGGTCGTCGCGCCTCAGGATGTGGTGTACGCGGCCGGAATGGCGTTCCTGCTGTTTCTGGTGATGCAGCTTGTGCGGTTGGTCATGGTGCACCTCCTGCTGTGGCGCACACCGTTCAGCTCGGGCGAACGCATCTTTGTGTGCTGGGCTGGTCTGCGCGGGGCCGTGCCGATCGCCTTGGCCATCAATGCCTGGTCGTCCGGGGTGAGCTGGGGCGTGTTGATGCCTCCCCTGGCTCTTGCGGTGGTGCTCTATGGCTTGTTCATTCAGGGCTTTGCCCTGGTGCCCCTCGCTCGGCGCATGAATCTCACCCTTCCGGATCCCGGCGCTGATTCCTCATCGGCTGCCTAACCTCGAGCACCCTGTTTCTGCGCTCACCTCCCATGCGTCTTCTGCTGATCGGATGCACAGGCCTGGTCGGGCGTGGGTTGATCCCTCTCCTGCATGAAGCTGGCCATCAGCTCACTGTTGTCAGTCGACGATCAGCCTCTGCGGTCGGCCTGCCCGACCGTCTCGCTTCCGAGCTTCAGTGGATCAAGGCCGATCCAGCAGCAGCGTCCAACTGGGCCTCCTCAGCAGCCTTGACCCAAGCTCTCGCAGCCTGCGATGGCGTGGTGAACCTGGCCGGTGAGCCGATTGCCGAACAACGCTGGACGCCCCAGCATCTGCGCCTGCTCGAATCCAGTCGGCTTGAGACCACCCGTCGTCTTGCGGAGGCGATGGCTGCGCTCGAGACGCCGCCTTCCGTGCTTGTGAATGCATCGGCGGTTGGCTATTTCGGCACCAGCGCCAACGCCCAGTTCGAGGAGACCAGTGCTCCCGGTTCCGATTTTCTGGCGGGTCTTTGCCAGCGCTGGGAGCAGGCGGCCGCGGCGAAGCCCGAGGCCACCCGACTGGTTGTGTTGCGCATCGGCATTGTGCTGTCAGCAGACGGCGGGGCGCTCGCGAAGATGCTTCCGGTCTTCCGGACTGGATTCGGTGGACCAATCGGCTCGGGGCAGCAATGGATGAGCTGGATCGAGCGCAGCGATCTCTGCCGCATGATCCAGAGCGCTCTGGAACAGCCCTCCTGGTCGGGAGCGATCAATGCCGTTGCCCCTGAGCCCGTTTCCATGGCCGACTTCGCTTCGGGGCTCGGACGCTGCTTGGGGCGTCCCAGTCTTCTGCCGGTTCCCGGTCCCGTCCTCCAGCTGCTGCTCGGCGATGGCGCTCAGGTGGTGTTGGAAGGCCAGCGGGTGGGCTCCACCCGTTTGCAGGAGCTCGCGTTCAGTTTCCGTTATCCGTCGCTTGACGCTGCACTCGCCGCTGCCACCAGCTCCAGCAGCCGTTGATCAAGGCTGAGGCGATCAACAAACCGATCGCAGGGGTGAACAGGGGCTCCCAGAGGCGCTGAAACTGACGCATGGGAGCCTCGATCCCCTGGCTGCTCCCCAGAATCGCCACGGCGAACCAGCCGGCACCGCCCAGCACCAGAAAAACGTCAAGCACCAACACGCGGTCGAGCCAGCGCTTCCAGAGCGGTTCCTGCAACGGTGGTGTCATAACGGCTGCTGCACCAAATCGGAAATGGCTTGGGCCATCCTGGCGCCTCCTCCTGAAGGGCCAAGCCGTTGCAACGCTTGTTGGTGACATTGCCGTTGCAGATCCGCGTCGGAGTGGCTCCTCTCGAGGAGATCGATGGCCAGCCTTGCCGACGCTTCCAGAGTGGCGGTTTCGCCTGGTTCGCCCTGGGCACAGAACACCGTGGGCCCAAGCAGGCGTCGCTGGGCTTCGGCAAAGCCCGCGGTGAACTGGGGTCCTCGGCCAGCGAGCTGCAGCACGGGGCGTGCCAGTCCCACCGCCTGTTCCGCTGCAGTCCCAGCCATGCACACCAACAGATTCGAGCTGTGCAACACGGCTGCGAATGCGCCTCGGCGCACATGAATGCGGCGCGGCCCCCGCTGGAGTTGCAACCCTGAGCCACCGGGTTCTGCGGTCAGCGTCCAACCCCACGGTTGCACCAGGGCGCGTAGCGATCGGTCGCTGAGGGAGGACACGAGCGCCAGATCGACCGTGAGCACGCCTTGCCTGAAGAGCTCGCTGGGCAGGTGCTCGATCATCTGCAGAAGCAGACCAAGATTTTGCTCAAGCTCCGGCCGGCGGCTCCCTGGGAGGAGGCCGAGCCGTTGCCGAGCGGCAGGCAGTCTCCCGGCATCGGCCAGCACCGGATCCATGAAGGGATTGCCGAGAAAGCGCACCTCTCGGGACAGTTGACCGCTGAGGTCATCAGCCGTGCATTGATCCCGGCTGAAGACGGCATGAAAGCGGCGGCTCTGGAGGCAGGTGGCGCAGGGCCATGGCAAGCGCAGTCGGCCCTCGTAATGGCTGGAGTAGGCCACGAGATAGGTGGCCACAGGGCGCCGGCACAGCCAGGCCGCCATCACCGGAATCACATCGCCCACCACCACCACCACGTCGTAGCGATGGCCGATGCGCAGCAGCCGCAGCAACCGCCGGAGCAGATAAACCACCTGCCCTTGGATCAGTTCAGTCATCCGCCCGCGCAGGCTGGTGTAGCCCAGCCCACCGGTGCTGAATTCCTGCGTGCTGCCGATTAAATCAATGCCCGCATCCCGGTAGGGCTGACCCTTGCCCACCAGGGGCAGGGCTTCCACGGTGTGCCCCAGGCGTGCCAGTGCCCTGGCCAGCAATGAACCTGAGAGATCTTCGCCGTGACCGTTGCTGAGCAGGAGCAGGCGCCCCACCTCAGAGCTCCAGCCAGGCCTTCACCTTCAGCAGAGCAGGCCACTCCGGACGACGCTTGAGACCATCAGCGATCGACTCGCGCAGATCGCCTGCCACGTCGGGTGCCACGGCGAGAACCTGCTGGACCACCTCAATGTGATCGCGCACCCCCTTGGCTTTGGTCTCCAGCATGGCCAGGCAGAGGTTGATCCGCGCCTGCGGGTCTTGAGGGTTCAGCTTGACCGCCATGCGTCCTGATCGCAGGGCGTCGTCCGGCTGTTCGCAGAGCAGTTGAAGCCAGGTCAGGCAGGTCCAACCAGCCGATTGTCTGGGTGCTGCGGCGGTGATCGTCTCGAAATCCCCAAGAAGGTCTGCTGCAGGCACACCGTCCTGATAGCGGGCCATCGCCTGTTGGAAAAGGGAATCCTGGGTGTCGTCCATCGATGATCGACCGATACAGCAATCCGTTCAGATTCCCACAGCAGGCCGAGGGAGCCGCCGGTTTTAAACCGCGAAGGAGCTGCCGCAGCCACAGGTTTGGGTGGCATTGGGGTTGGTGAAATTGAAGCCGCCTCCGATCAGCGCTGTGCTGAAGTCAAGCTGCATTCCGTAGATGTACAGCAGGCTTTTCGGGTCGCAGATCACGCGGAAGCTCTGGCCGTCAGAGGCCACGTACTCGTAGCTTTCATCGTCGCTTTGGGTGTCTGAAGCCGGCACGAAATCCATCGTGTAGCTCATGCCACTGCATCCACCAGAACGCACACCCACCCGCAACACCTGGTTGTCACCCTGTTCGCTGCAGAGCTTGGCCAATTGCTGCATGGCCGGTTCAGTGATCAGGATCCCCTTGCCGTCTTTCGCGGTGTGCGCCGGCGCAGTGCTTGGGGTGGAAGTCATGGGAAACACAGGCTGGTTCCCTCACTCTATGGAGGCTCATACATAGAGTCGCTTCAGTTGTGCAGATCATGTGCGGGTCGCGATCGTTGGTTCCGGTCTCGCCGGCCTCTCCGCTGCTGTGGATCTGGTCGATGCCGGTCATGAGGTGAACCTCTACGAAGCTCGGCCTTTCATGGGCGGCAAGGTGGGCAGCTGGGTGGATGACAGCGGCAACCACATCGAGATGGGGCTGCACGTGTTCTTTTTCAACTACGCCAATCTCTTTGCACTGATGCGCAAGGTGGGCGCCTTCGAGAATCTGCTGCCGAAGCAGCACACCCATCTGTTTGTGAACAAGGGCGGGGATCTGCGGGAGCTGGATTTTCGTTTTCCGATCGGTGCACCCTTCAACGGCCTCAAGGCGTTTTTCACCACGCCGCAGCTGAGCTGGATCGACAAGCTGCGCAATGCCCTGGCCCTGGGGACCAGCCCGATCGTGCGCGGTTTGGTGGATTACGAAGGGGCGATGCGCACCATCCGAGCGCTCGACTCGGTGAGCTTTCAAGATTGGTTTGTGGGCCATGGCGGCAGCCCCGAAAGCATCCGGCGCATGTGGAATCCCATTGCCTATGCCCTGGGCTTTATCGATTGCGAGGCCATCTCAGCGCGCTGCATGCTCACCATCTTCATGATGTTTGCGGCCAAAACCGAGGCTTCGAAACTCAACTTGCTGAAGGGATCGCCCCACCGCTGGCTCACGGGGCCGATCCTCGACTACATCCAGCAGCGCGGCGGCAAGCTCCACCTGCGTCACAGGGTGAAGCAGGTGGAGTACAGCGAGGGTGAATCCCCTGAAATCACAGGCCTGCAGCTGGGAACGCCCGAAGGAGAGATCCGTGTTGAGGCCGACGCTTACCTGGCTGCCTGTGATGTGCCAGGAATTCAGAAGCTGCTGCCCAAGGAGTGGAATCGTTATCCCCAGTTCGAAGCGATCCATCAGCTGGAGGCTGTGCCTGTGGCCACCGTTCAGCTCCGCTACGACGGCTGGGTGACCGAACTGGGCGATGCCCAGGAGGCGCAACGCTGCGATGTGGCGCATCCAGCAGGTTTGAACAATCTGCTCTACACGGCTGACGCCGATTTCAGCTGCTTTGCCGACCTCGCCCTGGCCAGCCCCGAGGATTACCGCAAGGAGGGTGAAGGCTCGCTGCTCCAGTGCGTGCTCACACCGGGTGATCCCTGGATTCCCAAGTCCGTCGACGACATCGTTGCTCACACGGACCGTCAGGTGCGCGAGTTGTTCCCCTCGGCCCGCAATCTCAAGCTCACCTGGAGCAATGTGGTGAAGCTGGCTCAGTCGCTCTACCGCGAAGCCCCTGGCATGGAGCCCTACCGACCTGAGCAGAGCACTCCAGTGCGCAATTTCTTCTTGGCCGGCAGCTATACCCGTCAGGATTACATCGATTCCATGGAAGGGGCCACGATGAGCGGACATCTCGCTGCCGCCGCCATCCTGAAGAAGCCGGCCCAGCTGGCCACGAACACCGCAGTCGCCTGAACCCATGGGACGCTGGCTTGAACATTCCGTGACCACCGAGGTCAACGCTCCCGTGGATCGGGTGTGGGCAGTCTGGAGCGATCTCGAGGCCATGCCCAAGTGGATGCGTTGGATCGAATCGGTGAAAACCCTGGATGATCCCGAACTCACCGACTGGACCCTTGCCGCCCAGGGATTTCGGTTTCACTGGAAGGCTCGCATCACCCAGCGCGTTGAAGCGCAGCAGCTGCACTGGGAATCCGTTGGTGGTCTGCCGACCAAAGGCGCTGTTCGTTTTTACGCAGAGCAGCCGGGACGGACTGCGGTGAAGCTTTCAGTCACCTATGAGCTTCCCGGGGTCTTGGCACCGCTGATGGAACCCACCATCCTGGGTGGGATTGTTACCAAGGAGCTTCAGGCAAACCTTGATCGATTCCGGGATCTGGTTGAACGGGAACAGGCATCCGGGGGCTGAAGCGCGTGCCCGAGGCCATGGGGCTTGGGCATCGGTGCGTGGAGCGAGCCTGGCGGGGCTTCTTTCGATTCTGATCAGTGCTTGCGGCAGTGACGTCCCAAACACCGTCGCCCCAAACACCGTCACTCCAAACTTGAAGCCGCCTCGGATTGAGGATGCTGTCTCTGAGCTCCCCAGCCGTTCCCCAGATCGGATCGCTCCCCCTTCCTCGTTCGTGCCCCTGCCCAGTCTTGAGCAGGTGCTCAGCGCGGTTCCCGATGGCCGCCCTGATCCTTTTGCTCCTGTCGCTGCTGCTGTCTCGGCATCGGCCCAAGAGTCCAGTGCTTCCGATGCTGATCAACCGCAGGGCCTGGGGCTTCAGGTTCAAGGGGTGCTGGCGGTTGGTGGTCAGCGTCGCGCCCTGGTGACCACATCAGAAGGCTCAGGACCGGTCTGTGTTGGCGCCAGGGGACGTTGCCCTGGGGAGTCGAGCGGCTTATTACCGGTGGGATGGGTGGTGCAGGCCATCGATTTGCGCCGAGGTTGCCTCACCGTTTCGGTGGCCGGTCAAACCGAATCTCCCTTCTGTATTGCCTGAACACAAGCCATCACCAGACCTTCGAGGTCATGGGGATGGGCTTCCTGGTCCACACGGCCCAGCAGCTTGCGGCAACGATCACTCGTCTGCGGACCGATCGAAACCAGGGCAGTCCGTTTGAGCCTGGCCGTCGCCTCCTCCTCCCCCAGGCTCTCTGCCAGCAGGTGTGTGGTGTGCAGCACCGTTTTGCCGCTGGTGAAACAGATCGCATCCACCGACCCGGCTCGCAAGGCATCCAGCGTTGCGGCGGGAATCGCTTGCGGACAACGCGATTCATAAGCCGGCACCTCCACAACCCGTGCGCCGGCTTCGCCGAAGGCTTCGCCCAGAACGGTGCGCCCGCCACTCTGGACCCTTGGAAGCAGGATGCGCAGCCCCCAGCCTGAGACCGGGAAGTGTTCGATCAGGCTGTCGGCGACAAACTCGGGGGGCACGAAATCCGCCTCCGAACCCAGCTCCTCCAGGCGCTTGGCGGTCTTGCGTCCCACCGCTGCAATTTTGAGGCTGGCCGGTCGATGGGCCAATGCCTTCCCTTGCCTTTGCAGACGCTCTTCAACGGCATTCGCGCCGTTGGCGCTGGAGACGATCAGCCAGTGGAAGGTGTCCCATTCAGCCAAGGCATCGTCGAGGGCACCCCAGTGATCCGGGGGGCCGATCTCCAGAGCCGGTAGATCGAGAACATCGGCACCGAGCGCTTCCAGCAGTCGGCGGCCTTCACTCTGCTGTTCCATGGCCCGGGTCATCACCACCGTGCGTCCCTGCAGCGCAAGGGCCTGGCCATCCGTCATGACGCACTCCCATCGAGCTTCACGATCCCGCTCACCTGGGCTTGAAGCGCCCCGGCCTCTTCGGCACGGTTCTGTTGATGGAGCTTGTCGATCGCTGCGCGGAAGCTGGCGCGTGCTCCGTCGATATCGCCACCTATCAATCGCGCGACGGCGAAGTTCTGGTGGCTTTCCGCGTGATCGGGATTGAGCTCGAGGGAACGCTCATAGGCGCGTAGGGATGCGGCGAGGTCCCCCCGGCGTCGTTCCATCAGGCCGAGGTTGTACCAGGCCAGCGCGACTTCAGGGGCACGCTGGCAGGCCGTGGTGGTGAGCTGAATCGCCTCATCCAGCTGATTGGCCTGCATCAGCAAGGCGGCCAGGTTCAGCCGGGCACCGAGGCTCAAACGCACATCCAAGGGCAGATCAAGCGCCTGCCGGTAAAAGCCTTCGGCAGCCACTGCATCTTCAGGCGCCAAAGCAATCCCCAGGTTGAGGAGCAACTCGTAACGCTCAGCCGTTCTCCCGGCTCCATCCGGCAGCTGTTCAAGCCCTTGGCGCAGGAGATTGACGCCTCGCTCATGGTTGCCGCTGCTCACCTCCAGTGCCCCAAGCTTGGTGCAGGCGTAGGGGTCACCCGGCTGATCCTCCAGCCACTGCTCCATCGACTGGCGCAGTCGCTCGGCCTTGTCACGCCGATTGAGGAGGTCGGGTCTGTAGCCATCGTGCAGCAGCGCCGGTTCCGCGCAGTTCGCCACCCGCCAGTGCGGTTCCTGCTGAAGGATCTCGGCCACGCTGTCGTCAATCATCGAGTGATAAGGCCGGCTCCAGCAGATGCGTGCGTCGCGTCGGAACAGCCGGCTCACATTGGAATACGGGGCCATGGCAGCACCGAGTTCGTGGCGAAGCAGATTGATGACCAGCACATCCGGTTGCGCCATCAAGGCTCGGATCGCTGGAATCGCCTCGGCGCGCAGGCGTTCATCGGCATCCAGCACCAGCACCCAGTCCCCCCTCACGTGTTCGAGTGCCGCGTTTCTCGCTGGCGCGAAGTCCCCGGGCCAGTCCAGCCGTTCCACCTGGGCACCGGCAGCTTCAGCCAGGGCCACGGTGTTGTCCGTTGAACCGGTGTCGAGCAGAACCATCTCGTCGACGAAGCCTTTCACTGAGTTCAGGCAAGACTCGATGCGCTCGGCTTCGTCGCGGACGATCATCGAGAGGCTGAGCATGACGGCGTCCCGTACTGGCGCTGAGATTAGTGCCGTTCAGTCGGTGAATTCGCCTCCCAACTCGAGCATGTGCTCCTCCCCCAGCAACCGACCCATCAGCATCTGCTGGGCTTCGGCCATCTGCCCAGGGCTGTAGGCGGCGGGAATGCTGCTGGGGAGAAGCGCTCGCAGGCTCTCCCACCGGTAAGGGCAGCCATACACCGCCAGCCCCGCCAGGCGGTTCAGTGCCAAGAGCTGGCGGATGGCTGCCGGCCAAGGGTCATCACGATCACGGCCTGCGCGAAATGGATTGCCGCGTAGAAACAATTGCAGCAAAACCGGTCCTTCCCCGAGTCGATCCAGGGCCAGAGGATGGTCGGCCTGTGGAGGGTCATGCCAGGGGCTGATTCCAAGCTCGTGGCAGAGGATCGGCCTGAATCCGCGGCGTGCGGGCCAGCTGATGGCTGGCGCCTCAGGGCGCAGGAATGGGCAGGCCAGCACACCGTCCACGCGGATCAGGGTCACACCGCCACCGGCAGGGGCATCGACCGGAGTGGCTCCCTGGACTTCGAGAGTGGCGCCCACGAGTTCGAGGGCGAGTTGGTGTTCTTCTGCCGTTTCTGCTGCCGTTTCTGCTGCGTCCGGTGGTGAGGGGGCTGTTGAAGCCGTTCTGTTCTGACGTTGGCGCTCGCGGCAGCGTTGCAGCGCCTCCCGCCGTCTCTGTAAAGACTGCTCGAGGCGCGAGGCGGGAAGGCGTCCGCTCGCGAGGGCTGCGCAGACAGCGTTGATGGCTTCGTCAGCATCAGCGGGCATCAAAATCAGGTCAGCACCGGCTTCGAAGGCCTGCACGGCAGCCTCACCGGGACCCACCAAACCTGTGATCGCCTCCATCACCAGCGCATCGGTGACGATCAGTCCCTGGAAATCAAGGGACACTCTGAGCAGGTCGGTCAGCACCTTGGAAGACAGGGTCGCGGGCCGCTCGGCATCCAGGGCTGGGATCAGCAAATGGGCAGTCATGACGCTCTCGACGCCTGCAGCGATCAGCCGCCGGAATGGTTTGAGTTCGAGTTGCTCGAGCCGCTCCCGCGCATGCGCCAGCACGGGGAGCTCCAGATGGGAATCCTGAGCGGTATCGCCGTGTCCGGGGAAATGTTTGGCGCAACCAAGAACGCCTCCAGCCTGCAAACCGCGCTGGAATGCCTCAGCCAGTGCACCGGCGGCTTCTGGAGCCTGGCCCCAAGCCCTCACATTGATCACTGGATTGGCCGGGTTGCTGTTGACATCGCAGACCGGCGCCAGCACCCAGTTGAGTCCGCATCGGCGAGCCTGGTCAGCGGTGCAACGCCCATAGCGTTCCGCGAAACGAATCGCCGCCGCCGGGTTGTGCCCATGCAAGCGACCCAAGGCCAGCGGTGGCACCAGCCAAGTGGCGCCCTCAAAGCGCTGACCGACCCCTTCTTCCACGTCGGCGCAGAGAAGCAGATCGTCATCAGCGGCCCAGGCGCGCAGGGTTCGGCAGCGCTGCTGCAGTTCGGTGGCTGTGCCTCCCAGCAGAATCACCCCGCCGACGCCGTTCTCCAGTTGGCGTTGCAGCTCACTGTTGCTGAGTTCCCAGCGTGGGTATCGCCGTTGCTGATCGCCGGCATGACCGCTGG
Source organism: Synechococcus sp. CS-197 (assembly GCF_025128215.1). Taxonomy (NCBI): domain Bacteria; kingdom Bacillati; phylum Cyanobacteriota; class Cyanophyceae; order Synechococcales; family Synechococcaceae; genus Synechococcus; species Synechococcus sp. CS-197. The sequence continues at coordinate 16,570 of NZ_JAHLZC010000012.1, forward strand.
CTCTCACCACCAGCAGCTGAGACACCGCCCGCCGCAACTCAACTGGGTTCATCGTCGTGGCAGTTTTGAGCATCGTCACTGCCTGGGGGGATCTCCCCCCGCTCCTGGCGTTCGCGCTCGAGGTCCCCGAGCAGTCCCAGAACGGAGGCTCCCTTCTCCAGGCCACGGTCGAGATGGAACACCACTTCCGGTGCCCGCCGCATCTGCAAGCGACGACCGAGCTCTCCGCGCAGGAAGCTGCTGGCTGCTTGCAGACCCTCCATCACCTGGGCTCTGCCCTCAGGATCGGCCAGCACACTCACGAAGATTTTGCAGTGCTGCAGATCGCCGCTCACGTCCACTTGAGTGATGCTGATCAGTCCCTGATGCACGCGGTCATCGCGGATGCCGTGCATCAGGAGTTCACTCGTTTCCTTGCGGATCAGAGCTGCAACACGTTCAACCCGTCGTCCAGGAGCCATCTCAGCTCATTGGTGCTGAAGACACCATGGCACGCAACACCAGAGCGAGGCTGATGAAGCCACTGATTAAGGCTCCGATCAGTGCCACGGCGGTCACGGGATTGCTGCGGCGACGTGCCAGCGGTTCCGCAACGGAATTGAGCACGCCGAGGCTGAACGCGATCAGATAGCGCGGGTAGCGGGTCACATTGACGAAGAACTCGCGCATGGCGATGGCGTTGATCCGTTTCTCATGGCTACTCTGCCGGTCCCTGCCCCGGTCTGGACATGCTGGAGCTCCACCAATTCCGCCACTCCGCCTTCTGCTTGAAGGTGCGGATGACGCTCCACGCCAAAGATCTGAGTTTTCGTGAGGTGGAGGTCACGCCCGGACTCGGGCAGCTGTCTGTGTTCCGGATGTCGGGTCAGCGCCAGGTTCCCGTTTTGGTGGATGGTGATCAGGTGTTCGCGGACTCCAGCGCGATCTGCCGCTATCTCGAAACGCTGCGGCCCGAGCCTGCTCTGCTTCCCTCTGATCCACTCCAGAGGGCTCAAGTGGAGCTGATCGAGGATTGGGCTGACACAACCCTGGCCGCGTCCACCCGGGCTGCTCTCCTGCAGGCTGCAGCCGACGATGGTCAGCTCAGGCTGGCGCTTCTTCCGGATGATTTGCCGGCGCCATTGCGTCAGGTCATGTCTGGGGTGCCTGGCGGTTGGTTGAGCACCTTGGGCGATCTGCTCGGGCAAGAGCAGAGGGCGTCCATGCTCAGCAGTCTCACGGCTCTAGCCGAAGGCCTCGACCAGAACGGATATCTGGTTGGCAACAAGCTCACCCTGGCGGATCTTGCTGTCGCTGCTCAGCTCTCCCTGCTGCGCTTTCCTTCCTCATCTGGAGACGCTCTGGCTGGCCGCGGCGTTCCCGGCCTCAGCGATCATCCACGCCTGCAGTCGTTGTTCCACTGGCGTGATCAGCTGGAAGCCCAGCTCAATCAGCGCGACCCTGCGGCAACCGAGTGAGAACCAGCCGAAACCGGCTGCTGCGCCCTGCGAGGGTCTGATCCGTTTGCAGTCCTGGGGCCCCATAACTCACCTGCCGCTGATCCGCGCAGATCTTGGCGTCGCACTGCTCGTAGCGCGTCAGGGTTTCGATCCTGCTCAGTCGCGGCGCTCCTGGGCCATGCACGATCTGAAGCACGAGCTCATCACTTAGAAATGCCTCTCTGCCGTTGTCAGTTGGCACCACGGCCTCACGGCGGCCAATCACGCTGGTTTCCAGCAGAACATCGCCGCTGAGCCTTGCCAGTTGACGGTTCACACGCTCGGGGTCCTGCTCGACCGACAGAAGTTTGTCCCCCAGAAGCGCTTTGCCGATGGCGGTGGCGTTGAACGGGCGGTCGCCCACCAGTTGCCCTGCCCGATTGCGTTGGAAGCGTGCCCTGTGCAGCAGAGGAGGTTCGCTCTCGAGGATCGAACCATCCTGGTTCACCGTGTCGCTTTGCACCTCCCAGTCACCCGCGAACCAGTCGGGGTAAATCAGATCCTGACGGGCCTTCGGCCGGGGCAGAGGTGCAGGCAGCGACCACTCGGGCCATTCCAGCGCGCGTTGCTCGAGCAATGATGCTTTGGCTGGTTGTGCAGCGTTCGCACCCGTCACCATCAGCAGCTGCAGCAGCATGGTGAACAGCACAAGCAACAGCCTCCGCTTCATGTCAGACCCCCTGATTCGATCGCTTGATCACTACGTGGTGCTTGTTCCCGGTGAATCTGAGCAGCTTTTAACGGCCGCCGCCACCTTGACATGGCTGACGGAACGACTGACGGCGCTCAATCCATGGCCTGAAGATCTTCGCGGATGCGATGGGGCGAGCGAAGCCGCAGAGCGCCTGCTCGATACCGCCTGTGAACTGGAGACCTCGCCAGGAGTCTGCGTGCAGTGGTATGCCGTCCGCCTGGAGCCGCCTCAGAGCTGATGGTCAATCGGGTCGCTGTTTCGGTGGGTCCTGGATCAGCGTTGGCAGCAGTTTCAGAATTCCGTCGGCCACCTCATCCGGCGGCTCTGCATCGATCACCACCGTGAGATCGGCTTCGGCATACATCGGCCGACGGGCCGTCAACAGTGTGTTCAAGGCCAGGGCAGGGTCCTGTTCATGCAGAAGGGGTCGCGGTGTGTCGTCTGACTCCAGCCGTTTCAACAGCCTTTGCTGCTCCACGTCCAGCCAGATCACGATCCCCTGGTGCATCGCGCCCCAGTTTTCAGGGCGCGTCACGGCGCCGCCCCCTGTCGCCACAACGAGGGAGTGGCGCTGACTAATGGCGCTGAGCACCTGGGTCTCGAGGTTGCGGAAACCGCTTTCACCTTCGCGCTTGAAGATGTCGGGGATGGTGCAGCCAGCGGCCTGCTCGATCACAGCATCGGCATCCACAAAGCCGTACTCCAGGCGTTGGGCGAGAGGCCGACCGGTGCTGGTTTTTCCGCTCCCCATCATCCCGACGAGATACAGATTTCGGCCGCCAAGCCGCTGTCTGAGGGATGGAACAGGATCCAGCATGGCTCCGAATGGCTGTTAGCTCATTAGGATGCCTGCCGGCCGGACCTTCACATGACTGAAACGAAGTCGATCGCCCGGCATGGCCAGGGTCGCGGTTGCGTGATCACCCGCCGAGCCTGTTTCAGCGCCAGTCACCGCTACTGGTTGCCGGAACTGTCTGCTGATGACAACGCAGCGCGCTTTGGTGCCTGTGCGCTGGCTCCCGGTCATGGACACAACTACGAGCTCATCGTGTCGATGGCTGGTGGCCTCGATGCCGATGGCATGGTGCTCAACCTCTCCGAGGTGAAGCACGCCATCCGTAAAGAAGTCACCGACCAGCTCAACTTCCGATTCCTGAACGACGCCTGGTCGGACTTTGATGTGTCGAAACCGGACGGTTGCCTGCCAACCACCGAAGCGCTCGTGCATCGCATCTGGCAGCGGCTTTCACCTCACCTGCCGATCACGGCACTTCGCCTCTACGAACAACCGGGCCTCTGGGCCGACTACCTCGGACATCCCATGGACGCCTTCCTCACGATCCGCACCCATTTCGCTGCTGCCCACCGTCTGGCAAGGCCTGAGCTGAGCCAGGAAGAGAACGAGCGCATCTACGGCAAATGTGCCCGCCCCCACGGTCATGGTCACAACTATCTGGTGGACGTGACCGTGCGCGGTGCCATTGATCCCCGCACCGGCATGGTTTGCGATCTCTCTGCGCTCCAGCGCCTTGTGGATGATCTGGTGGTGGAGCCTTTCGATCACACCTTCCTCAATAAGGACGTGCCCTTCTTCGCGGAGTGCGTCCCCACCGCTGAAAACATCGCCCTGCACATTGCCGACCGTCTTTCGGGTCCTGTGGGGGCCATTGGTGCGCACCTCCATAAGGTTCGTCTTCAGGAAAGTCCCAACAATGCGGCTGAGGTTTATGCCGAAATGCCCCAACTCGACATGACACCAGCCACGTTGGAAGCGGCGGCACCGGTCTGATCCCATCCCTGGATGACCCATCAGACAACAGTCAGGCTGGTGCTGGCCGTCAGCCTCGACGGACGTCTGGCCTATGCCCAAGGTGGCGCTTCCCATCTGGGTGGTTCCGGTGATCGCAGGGCTTTAGAGGAAGCTCTGGCCTGGTCGGACGCGGTGTTGATCGGGGCCGGGACCGTGCGGGCCCATCGTTCCAGCTGTCTGATTCATGCCCGGGATCTCCTCGAGCAGCGCCAATCCACAGGACGCCCTCAACAGCCTGCCCTGTTCGTTGTGGCTCGCGACGTGGAGTTCCCTCAGCATTGGCCGTTGTTTCAGCAGCCCTTGGCGCGTTACCTCCTCAGTCCAGGAGGGGGCGGTGCCGAAGGATTCCTCGAAGGCTTTCCCCTCGCTGCATCATGGGCCCAGTCCCTGGCCAGCCTGGCGGCCCATGGCTGGTCAAGAGTGGTGCTCTTGGGGGGAGCTCGACTTTGTGAATCAATGTTGGCGGACGATGCCGTCGACGAGCTGCAGCTCACCCTCTGCCCTCGCGTTCTCGGTGGCCCTTTTGGCTGGGTTCCGGCCAACGCCCAAGCTCTCCCTGAGACCCTGGCCGCGGCGGATGCCTGGTTGCTGGAGCACAGCCGGCCCCTGGGTGGTAACGAGCTGCTCGTGCGTTACCGGCGTAACCGCAGCATCAAGTCGTCGAACGGAAGGTCTTGAAGGCTTGAAGCCGGCAAGCTGCTGCTCCAGCGTGGGGCGGATCCACTGCAGCAGGGGGGGGCAGACGTCCAGCCAGCGAGGCCATCAAGAGAGGCTGCCAGGCTCTTGTCCAGATCAAGGGTCGACACGATCGATCCTTCGGTTTCGCCTCTTTGATCCCACCTGGTTAGGGTTTCTTCTCTGCCTGTGCATTGGCCTGGGATGGCGTCGCTTTCGGCCCGCTGGCATCGCAGCATCAGCGAGATTCCTGAAGAGCAGTGGGACCAGCTGCTTGGTGATCAGATCTGCCCCTTTTATCGCTGGACCTGGCTGCTGGCGTTGGAACGCTCCGGCAGCGTGGCTCCCGACCAGGGTTGGCAGCCTCTGCATCTGTCGTTGTGGCGGGACGACGACCAGCTCGTTGCCGTCGCTCCTCTGTACCTCAAGGGCCACAGCTATGGCGAATTCGTGTTTGATCAGTCGTTCGCGCGCTTGGCCGGTGATCTCGGGTTGCGGTACTACCCGAAATTGATCGGGATGAGCCCGGTGAGCCCGGTGCAGGGTTATCGCTTCCATGTGGCCTCCAGCGAAGACCCCCAGGAGCTCACCACAGTGATGCTCGGCTTGATCGATGATTTCGCCGCACGACACGGCATTCTCAGCTGCAATTTCCTTTACGTGGATCCCGCCTGGCAGCCACTGGCGCAAGCAGCCGGTTGTGCCAGCTGGCTGAATCAACAGAGTTTGTGGTCTTCAGACGGCCAACAAACCTTCAATGATTATCTCGCTGGTTTCAACGCCAATCAGCGTCGCAACATCAAACGGGAACGCAAGGCCGTGCGTGCTGCCGGCCTCACGGTGACACCGATCACCGGGGACGCACTCACTCCCGTATTGGTGTCGAGGATGCACGACTTCTATGCGCAACACTGCGCCCGTTGGGGGCCCTGGGGCAGCAAATATCTGGATGCCAGCTTTTTTGATCGGCTTTGCGATCCCTCACTGGCGGAGCATGTTGTTCTGTTCAATGCCCACCGTGGTGACTTGAACGAACCGGTGGCCATGTCGCTGTGCGTCAAAGACGCCCAGCACCTCTGGGGGCGCTATTGGGGGAGTGATGAGGAGATTGATTGCCTCCATTTCGAGGTTTGCTACTACGCCCCAATCGAGTGGGCCCTTCAGCAGGGGTTGGTGAGTTTTGATCCAGGAGCCGGTGGCAGTCACAAGCGCCGCCGGGGTTTCGTGGCTACGGCACGAACCAGTCTTCATCGCTGGTATGACCCTCAGATGGATACTCTGATCCGCGCGTGGCTTCCGCGGGCCAATGCCCTGATGCAGGAAGAGATCGAGGCCATCAATGCGGACCTGCCGTTCCGCGCTCAACCCCCAGATCTTGGACGTTGACCAGCTGATTCGTAGGGTGACCTGATGACTGATGGCACCCCTTCCCTCGATGACCAGCTCTCCCAGCGTTTCATTGCACTGGACCCCAGCGGATATTTTCTGATCAGGGTGGATTCCCGTGCGGGCGAGCTCGTGGCGGAGCACTTCCGCAACGATGTGGATGACAAGGGCCGTGCCACGGATCCTGAAACCGGTGAGGTGCTCAGTTGCCGAGGGGGAAGCCAACGCGCTGCGACCGTTTGTTACCGAGGTCGAACCGCGAAGGAGTTAGGAATTGCGCTCACGGAAGGGGAGGGACCGCACCCGGTGAGCCGCCTGGATCACGCGCTTTATCTCGGACGGGAACTCCAAAAAGCTGAGGCCTGCCTACTGCAAGGCAAGCCTTACGTTCAGGATTGAGCGGTTTTCAAGCGAGCCTTGATACTCAAACGGGTTGAAGCTCCTTGGATTCGCTTGGTTCCTCGGGTGGCAATGATTCCAGTTGCTCCCTGATTTCGCTTTGAACGATGGAGCGGTACTCGAGGAAGTGCTCGTTGTGTGCCAGCACCACGAGGAACTGCTCGAGCAGCGCTGGATTCTGTGTGGCCATGCCAAACATGTAACGCCAGAAGCGTCCGCGCGTGCTGCGCTTGAGCCCCTGTCTCCAGATCACGATCGAGAGCGCTTTGAGATCGGTCAAGGTCGGCAGCTGGGTGGACCCCTTCCAGCGAGGAGCGCCCATCTTCAGGTAGTAGGAGTACACCCGATCCATGTAGGCATTCGGCTCATACAGAGCACAGAACGCCTCCACGTACTCATTGGCGATGTCTCGGATCGGTCTCGTGGGTTTGAAATTGAGCAGATTGGTCTGATTCACGCCCTTCGCGGCGTCCTTGTCTTGAATCAGGCGACCTTCCTTCTCAAGGCGATACCAGAGCGCTGTGTTGGGCAGTGCCTGCAGCATTCCCATCATCGCCGCGGGGATTCCCGTGCGGGTGACGAAGTCCACGATGCGACGTCCGGCCCCATTTTTTTCACCATCGAAACCGATGATGAAGCCAGCCATGACGCGGATGCCGTTGGCAGTGATGCGGTCCACGGCCGCGTCCAGAGGGTTGCGGGTGTTCTGGATTTTGCGAGACGTTTCGAGACTGGCTTCATCAGGCGTTTCAATGCCAAGAAACACGCTTTCGAAACGAGCCTCATGCATCATCCGCATCATTTCTTCGTCGTCGGCAAGATCCACTGATGCCTCTGTGGCGAAGCTGAAGGGGTAACCCCGCTCTTCTTGCCAGTGTTTGATCTCCGGAAGCAGCAACTTGGCATTGCGCTTGTTACCGATGAAGTTGTCGTCCACAAGGAAGATCGACCGTCTCCACCCGAGGTCGTAAAGGCTCTGAAGCTCCGCCACCAGCTGGTCAGGCGTTTTGGTGCGGGGCTTACGGCCGTAGAGAACGATGATGTCGCAGAACTCGCAGTTGAAGGGGCACCCTCTGGAGAACTGCACGCTCATCGAGTCGTAAGCGTCGAGTTCGAGCAGATCGAAGCGAGGGATGGGGGTTGAGGTCACATCGGGTTTTTCCCCTTCGGAGCTGAACCGGCCGCCACTGTCTCCTCTCTGGATCGCTTCAACGAACATCGGGAGCGTGATCTCTCCTTCATCCAGAACTTTGAAATCAGCATCCGCGATTTCAGGGGCGTCGGGCGTTGAGCTCGCGTAAGGGCCTCCAACGGCCACGGGAAGACCCCGGCGCTTCGCTTCCTCGATCTGAACCTGCATGTCGTCCTTCTGGACGATCATTCCTGAGATCACCACCAATTCAGCCCAGTTCCATTCGGCTTCGGTGATCTCTCGAACATTGCGGTCGACCAGCTTCATCTCCCATTCCTGGGGAAGGAGCGCTGCCACGGTGACGAGGCCGAGGGGCGGGAGCAGAACCTTGCGATTCACAAGCTCCAGGATTTTTTCGTAGCTCCAGAACGTCTTCGGGAACAGGGGATAGATGAACAGAGTGCGCATAATCCGAGGTCGCGTTTGTTGAGCTCGAGTGCTGACGGTCGACCCTGCTTGCAGACCCGTCCGGTTCCGTTTGGTTTCGATGCACGCAAGCTTAAGCGGGATCTGTCGTTTGGAGCCCCGGTTTCTGATCTAATGGGTCAGCATTCTGTGATTGCAATGGGCGTTGTCATCTATCTAGGTCTCGTCGGTGCCGGTCTCGTGACCGCTGCGGGTATCAGCCTGGTATTGCGTGGGATCAAACTGATCTGATTTCCGTCAGCACGGTGTTGCCTCGACGGCGAATTTCCATCAAGGCCAGCACCACCCCGACCCCACCGGAGATGGCGAATGTGGTTGGAAGCCCAACACTGATGCTCAGCTGCGCGGCAATTAGCCCGCTGAGTCCTCCACCGCCAAGAAAGGCGATCTGGCTGAGACCGGCCATCCGCCCCCGCAAGATCTGACTGGAACCCACTTGGGTGATGAGATTGCTGCTGCTGAGGAGTCCAGCCGTGCCAGCACCGATGAACAGCGTCATTAAAAGGATGAAAGGGACAGGTCCACCTCGGGCCATGCCCAATTGAGCCACAGCTGTGACCAGGCCGAATCCCGCCAACGTGAGCGATGGGCGCCTGCAGAAGCGGTGACTGTTGCGCTGAAGGATGAGCCCACCGGCAATGCTGCCCAAGGCCAGAACACTGGTGAACAGCCCGAGGTCCATTGGGTCTGTTCCTAACTCCTGAGCGGCAATCAATGGGGCCAGCCCAGGGTGGAAAAAGCCCACGACACACATCAAGCCCGTGAACACCACCACGTGGCGCAAAGTTGTTCCGCAGTCTCTCCACGCCACTGCAAGTGACGATCCCTCAGCCGATGTGCTGCGCTGCTCCTTCTCAAGCCTTGGATGCAAAAGCCAGATCACGCTGGCGATCGGCAGAAGATAGGTGGCTGCATCGAGGGTCAACGCCGTCGCCGGACCCGTGAGCGTGACCAGCCAGCCACCAATCGGTGGACCCACCAATTTGCCCACGTTGAACACCACGGAGAAACTGGTCAGAAACGGAGCCAGCTGGGCATTGTCGTCAACGAGAAGGGCGCAGTATTTGTTGCGTGCTGTGAGTTCATAGGCCCCTGCGATCCCCACCAGGAGCGTGCTGGCGAGCAGCATCAGCACCTGGGGCAGTCCATCCAGCCAAGGGATGGCCACGGCTCCGATCAGTCCTGCTCCCAGAAGCGCCCATTGCGCCTGGATCAACACCGTTTCACAGCCAATGCGATCGGTGCGAACACCTGCCGGACCGCTCACCAAAAGCGTTGGCAGCGAGAGTGCTGCGAAATGAAGGGCCAGCACCATGGGTGCCGCCGTTTCATCCATGAGGATCCACCCTTTCGCCGTCAATCCGGCGAAGGATCCGGCAGTGCTGATGCCAGAGGCGATCAGGAAAATAATGCGTTGGCGTTCGTGCAGCCCCCGTCCGCTCACAGGGCAGACCGCGCCGAGGCCACCATCGATGCAGCTCCCACGATCTCGGCGCGGAGGTCGTAGATGTCGGATCCAGTGATTTGAACTGGGATCATGGTTCCTGGCGCCGCCTGTAGTCCGTCGGCTCTTGGTGCGATGTGAACCTCCCCATCCACCTCTGGTGCAAAACGGGCACAGCGACCGATCATCGCGCCGGTCTCAGGGTTGTGCTGCTCGATCAGGGCATCCACCGTGCGGCCCACCCAGCGGGCATTGGCCGCTGCAGAGATCGGTTGTTGCAGCGTCATGAGGCGATCTTTTCTGGCTAAGGCGATGTCGGCATCGACGGGATTGGGCAATTCGGCTGCGGCCGTCCCCTGCTCCGGTGAAAAGGTGAACACGCCGACGTGATCGAACTGTTGCCGCTCCAGAAAACCTGCCAAATGCTCGAACTGCTCCTGCGTTTCCCCTGGGAAGCCCACAATCAAAGTGGTGCGCAGCACTGCCTCCGGCAACTGGCTTCTGATCTGATCGAGCAGTCGCTCGTTCACATCGGCTTGCCAGGGGCGATTCATGGCGCGCAGCACATCGGGGTGACTGTGTTGCAGAGGCAAGTCCAAATAGGGCAGAACGTTGGGCACATCCCGGTACGCGCTGATGACCTCGTTGGTCAGGCCTGTTGGGTAGGCGTAATGAACGCGGATCCAGGGGATCTCTACGTCTCCGAGGGCCTGCAACAGGTCGGCCAGGCGGGGACGGCCATAGAGATCTAAGCCGTAATTGGTGGTGATCTGGCTGATCAAGATCAGTTCTTTGACACCTTCTGCGGCCAGCTGATGGGCTTCTGCCACGATCGATTCGATCGGTCTCGAGCGCTGATTTCCACGGAGGTGAGGAATGATGCAGAAGGCGCAGCGGTAATCGCAACCCTCGGCAACTTTCAGGTACGCCACAGCTTCGCCGGTGGTGCGATGGCGCGGGAGTCGTTCGTCGGCCACGAACGTTGGTGTGCTGCTGACCCGGTTCACCCGTTCGCCGGCTTCCACCCGTTCCAGCACCTCCACGATGTGCTGGTAATCGCCCGTTCCCACAATCGCTTTCGCTTCAGGGAGGGACTCCAAAAGCTCCTCCTGAAAGTGCTGGGCCAGGCATCCGGCGATGATCAGTTCCTTTCCTTGTTCCGCAAGTCCGACCAGTGTCCTGACGGATTCCTCCCTGGCCTCTTGGATGAAGCTGCAGGTGTTCACAACCACCACATTGGCGACGGATTCGTCGCTGCTCACCCCGTAGCCCGCTTCACTCAGGAGACCGAGCATGTGTTCGGTATCGACTCGGTTCTTCTCGCAGCCCAGATGGGCAAACGCCACGGTTGGTTTGGTGCTGGCCCCGTCTCGGCCAGGACGTGGGTCCGGGGACATGGGCATGGCGAATCAATCAATCACCATAAATCCCGCTCCCACTCCTGCCAGAATTCATCCATTCTCTGCAGATCGCATGGCCGCCAGCAGACTCACCAGCCGCCGTCGCCAGGATCAGGGCTCGAAATGGGTACGGATCGCCATGGCCGTGCTCGCAACCGTGGGCGTGATCGACACCGGTTCGATCACCTTGAAGCGCTGGGGTCTGCTGGGAAACCTCACGTGTCCCATGGGCGCGGACGGTTGCGACAAGGTGCTCAACAGTCCTTGGGGAACACTTCTTCAGGGAGATGGTTTCAGCGTTCCGCTCTCGTTTGCTGGTTTGCTGGCCTACCTCGCTGTGTTGATCATGGCCCTGGTTCCTCTGCTGCCAGGGCTTTCCGAAAATCGCGGTGATCTGGCGCGGCGCACCTGGTGGGGACTGTTTGCCGTGTCCCTGGGTATGGCGGTCTTCAGCCTTGTGCTGGTTGGACTGATGGTGTTCAAAATCCAGGCGTTCTGTTTCTTTTGCGCCTTATCCGCAACCCTGTCCGTTCTCCTTTTGATTCTTTCTGTGGCCGGTGGTGGCTGGGATGACCCATCCAAATTGTTCTTCCGAGGTTTCCTGCTTGCTCTCGCCGTGCTGCTGGGAAGCTTGATCTGGGCTTCCGTTCTCGATCCGGAGCGTCCTGATGCCCCGGTGACCGGAGCTGGAGCACCCCCTTTGGTGACCACCGAAAGTACGCCAGCCAAGGTGGCTCTGGCGGAGCATCTCACTGCGTCTGGCGCCGTGATGTACAGCGCTTACTGGTGCCCCCACTGTCATGAGCAGAAGGAAGCGTTTGGAAAAGAAGCGGCGAAGAAGCTCACGGTGATCGAGTGCGCTGCAGATGGCCAGAACAATCAGCGGGCTCTCTGTGAAAGCAAAAAAATCGAGGGTTTCCCCACCTGGGAGATCAACGGCAAGCTTGATTCCGGCGTCAAGCCTTTGAAGGTTCTCGCCCGTTTGTCGGGTTTCAAGGGAGAGACAAATTTTTAATGGTTGAGCGACCAGTGCATCTCAATCGCTGACGGGTCGGGTGTGGATGCTCTTGCCCTTCACCTGGCGGCTATGGCAACGCCATTGCGGAAGCGGTGACGGTGCATCACTTCGGTAGTGTCCGCCCCTGCTCTCGGTGCGAAAGAGGCAAGCATCCAGCAGGAGGCGGCTTGCTTGCTGGCGGTGGTGAAGATCAAGGAGAAGGTTGAGGTTGCTCCGGCAGGTTTCCTCGAGCTGGAAACATCGGTCTTTCTCCTGGTTGCGCATCACCTCCAGCAGTGGGCTGCATTGCAACGCGCTGCTGGCTTGGAGGAGCTCCCGCAAGGCCTGCCGCATCCCGTTCACGCGTCGATCAACTCCTGCCATATCCCAGCAGGCTGCTCGAAGCGCGTTGATCGATCGGTGCAGGGATTCATGGTCTTGCCCAGGCATTGGCTCCGCTGTGCTCAGCTTGAACGGCTCCAGCCCTTGGTTGGAGACGGTGGGGGCGCTCCTTTCATTGAGAGCGATGTCCCTGAGTCGTCGGGCGAACACAAGACATTCCATCAATGAGTTGCTGGCCAGCCTGTTGGCACCATGCACCCCGGTGCAGGCCACCTCTCCAACGGCGAAAAGGCCCGGAATCGTGGTTGCCGCCTGCAGATCCGTGGCAACACCGCCCATCCAGTAGTGCGCGGCCGGTGCCACCGGGATTGGCTCCTGTAGAGGGCGAAGGCCATACTCCCGGCAGCGCTCAAGAATCGTCGGGAAGCGTCGTTCGGCTTGTTCTGCCGGTATTGGTGAGAGATCCAGCCCCAGATGGTTCAATCCCTGGGTTCGCATGGCTTGCAGCAGGGCTCTGCTCACTTGATCGCGTGGAGCAAGGTCGCGCTGGGTCAGCATGGCCACAGGACTTTGTCCTGAGGGGTCAACCAACACGGCGCCTTCGCCACGGACGGCTTCTGAGATCAAGAAGCAAGGTGCATGAGCCAGTTTCAGCGCCGTGGGATGGAACTGAACAAATTCCAGATCGTCGACAGCAGCTCCGGCTTGCCAGGAGAGCACAACCCCTTCTCCACAAGCCTGGGGTGGATTCGTGGTGTTGGTGTAGAGGTGTCCGCCTCCTCCTGTTGCGAGAACGACTGCTCGGGCTGGAACCCAGTGCAGCCAGGGACCATCAAGAATCTGAACACCGCAGCAGCGTTGGTCTTCGACCCAGAGTTGGGTGACGCGCACGCCGCGGCGATGCACCAGGCCTGGTCTGGCTTCGACGCGCTCGCGCAAGACATCCACCAAGGCTCTGCCGGTGCGGTCCTGCACATGCAGCACCCGGTGCTGGCTGTGAGCTGCCTCGAGGGTGGTCGCTAGTGATCCATCGGGATTGCGGTCGAACGCCATGCCGAGGGAGAGCAGCCTTTCCACGCAGTGGGGTGCCTGATCCACCAGGAGACGGACGGCATCGCCATCACAGAGACCTGCCCCTGCCTTCAGGGTGTCCTCCCCATGGAACAACGCAGAATCATCAGGACCGGTGACCGCTGCGATTCCACCTTGCGCCCAACGGCTCGATGAGCGCCGACCAGCGTTTCTGTTCAAAAGCAGAACGTTCAGGTCAGGGGGAAGCTCCAAGCAGGTCATCAGACCCGCCGCTCCTGCTCCAACAACCACAACATCCCAGGGGCCGTTGTGGATCGGATCCTGGGATGTTGATCGCACGCTGCTCATCGGAGCTTGTCGTAAACCACCGAAGGATCCGGCGGCTCAACCATGACGCATTTTTAGCGGTACTGACCGTCGTTAATCCTGTCGAAGCCCTCATTCAGAGCAATCGAGGGTGCCGTCACCGTGAAATTATCGCGGTACTTCTCGAACAGCTCCTTCTGGCGGTCGGTGAGATCAAGAGCCAGCACATCATCCACAGACTCGTAGGGACCGCCCAGGACGATCTTTCCGGCCAGGGTGGGATACATCCCGGGAAATTGCTGGAAGCGCCGCACCGATGAGTTGTTCAAATCAACTTTGTCGCCGCGTTCGGCGATCTTGTCGTCAGCCACATTGCGGATGTCAGCGGCCTGAACGCCTGATGGGGTGGCCAAAGAAAACAGCAAGCCAGCCATGACGACGAGACCTGTCAGCCAGGACAGCAGACGCTTCATGAAATTCTCCGTCTGAGAATCGGATCGGGATGATGCCGGAAGAACCGACCAGCAAACATTACAAGTGCTCTTCCCTGGCCATCGCAGAAAGCCCCGGGGTTTTTGCAGTTCGTTTCAGATGAGTCCGCTCAGGCTTGGAGCCAGCAGGGACACTCCCAGGAAAACGGCGTCAATCACCAAGGTGGTGAACAGCACCGAGGACGCAATGGACCATGCGCTCGAGTTGTCTCCAAGCCGATCAACGCGTGAGCGGCATACAGCAACCAGTCTTGTAATCAACGCTGCTGCCACGATCACCACCAGAAGAGACTTCGGTGTGAGGACCTGAGCGGCAGCTGCTCGCAACAGATCGGGAGCTTGGTCGGACGTGGCTGTTACCACCTCGGGCCACAGGGGCATCACCCCGGATAGGGCCATCGAAAGATCGGTGAAGGCTGTTCCGATCAGGGACGCCAAGTAGAAGGCGCAGGCGCAGCGCCAGCGGGTTGTGAGCCCAGCTAAGGCAAGAGGCAGGGCGAAGGCTTCGACCGGCACATGCAGGACCGGGTGGGCCGGCAGCCATCCCCAGAACAAACTTCCAGCCATCCAGCTGCCGCTGAATCCCAGAACGAGGGCGCCAAAATCGCCCTGTTCGCTTCGATCAGCCTTAAGGCTCCACAGGATTCCCGCGAGCGTCAGCACGAGTCCAAAGAGGCAAGCACTCAATGGTTGCTGACGGACCCATGGGGCCTGAACGAACACAGGCATCACCACGAGCACCGACGCCCAAAACGGGAGGGATGCCAGAACTGCAGTGGCAGAGAGCCTCTGCTTGTCCGCGGCTGGGTTTTGCATCAGCCCGCTGGACAAGGCCGCACCTCCGCAATGTGAAGAAAGAATCGAAACCTTAGAAGATTCGAGCCTGTCTGAGGGCTCAGCACTCAATCTTCAGCAGGACTGGCGCCCTCAGCCTGTTG
This sequence comes from Synechococcus sp. CS-197, assembly GCF_025128215.1. Taxonomy (NCBI): domain Bacteria; kingdom Bacillati; phylum Cyanobacteriota; class Cyanophyceae; order Synechococcales; family Synechococcaceae; genus Synechococcus; species Synechococcus sp. CS-197. The sequence continues at coordinate 31,580 of NZ_JAHLZC010000012.1, forward strand.
GGCATAGCGTCCGACCACCCAACCATTGGAATCTGCGGTGTCGGAGCCTGGTCTTCTTGAAGCCATCTGGAGAGATTTCGTTCTCGGCGTTGTGCAGGGACTCACGGAGTTTCTGCCCATCAGCAGCACAGCCCACCTCAAAATTGTGCCGGTGCTCGCCGGTTGGGGTGATCCCGGCGTATCGGTGACTGCAGTGATTCAACTGGGCAGCATCGTGGCGGTGATTGCCTATTTCAGGGCAGATCTGGCTGCTGTTCTGCGTGGGATCAGTGGTGCTGTGCGCAGGGGGCAATGGCGCGAGCCGGAAGCGCGACTGGGAATCGCCATGACGATCGGCACCCTGCCCATCCTGTTTGCCGGACTGGCAATCAAGTTGTATTGGCCTGGTTACGAAACCTCGCCGCTGCGCAGTGTTCCCGCCATTGCTGGGGTGTCCATCCTGATGGCCCTCCTGCTTGCTCTTGCTGAGCGTTTCGGACCGCGCTCCAAGCAGCTCGATCAGGTTCAGGGCCGCGATGGACTCCTTGTGGGATTGGCCCAGGTACTGGCTCTCATTCCTGGTGTCTCCCGCTCCGGCAGCACCCTCACTGCTTCGCTCTTTGACAGTTGGAAACGGCCCGATGCCGCTCGGTTTTCTTTCCTTCTGGGCATCCCTGCCATCACCATTGCGGGGCTGGTGGAGCTCAAAGATGCATTCACTGAGCCCAGTGCAGGGGGTGTTCTGCCTTTGATGGTTGGCATCGTCTCTGCAGCGGTGGTCTCGTGGCTGGCTATCGACTGGTTGCTCAAATTCCTGCAGCGACACAGCACCTGGGTGTTTGTGATCTACCGGTTGCTGTTCGGAATTCTTTTGTTGGCCTGGTGGGCTGGTTCTGGCTCAAACTGAAATTAGTTGAATCCATTTCGTGTGGAATGAACCCTCCGCAGGCGTAGCTGTTGCCGCTCTCGATCCATCCAGTGCTGGGCGTCAGCCCCAGCCTGCGGTTGTTGCATCGGTGGAGCCTGGTTCGATCGGAGAGGAGCTCGGCTTCGAACCCGGCGATCAGTTGCTCAGCATTAACGGTGTACGCCCGCGCGACCTGATTGATTACCGCTATCTCACCGTTGAGGAAGATCTCACCCTCGAGGTCCAAGACAGCGCCGGAAAGCTCCATCGCGTGCAACTCGAAAAGGATGCCGATGACGGCCTCGGTCTTGCGTTTACCGAGGCGTTGTTTGATGGCCTGCGGCAATGCACCAACCGCTGCCCCTTCTGTTTTATCGACCAGCAGCCGCCCGGGCATCGCGACAGTCTTTATCTCAAAGACGATGACTACAGGCTCAGTTTTCTCTACGGCTCCTACCTAACGCTGACCAATCTCAGCGAGAGCGACTGGACGCGCATCGAAGAGCAACGCCTCAGCCCCCTGTTCGTGTCGGTGCATGCCACAGACCCAGGGTTGCGTTCACGACTGCTCGACAATCCCAGGGCGGGTGAACTGCTGCATCAGCTCGACTGGTTCGCGTGCCGTGGGTTGCAGATCCATGCCCAGGTGGTGGTCTGCCCAGAACTGAATGATGGCGAGGCTTTGGTTCGCACACTCACTGACCTGGCGCGGTTCGGGGCAGGGGAATGGCCTGCCGTTCTTTCCGCTGCTGTGGTGCCTGTGGGTCTGACGCGCTTTCGGCCTGCTGAGGATGGACTGCGGGCTGTCACGCCGGCGGACGCACGCCAAGTGATTGAGGCGGTGGAATCGCTTCAGTCCAGCTTCCAGCAACAGCTTGGTACACGTTTCGCCTGGCTGTCTGATGAGTGGTATCTGATTGCTGGTCAGCCCTTGCCTTCGAGGGGCACCTACGAAGATCTGCCTCAACAAGAAAACGGTGTCGGCACGATCCGGGCCTTTCTTGAGGCTCTGGAGCAGGCCACGGAGCAGCTTCCTGAACGAATCGATTCGTCTGTTCACAGCAGCTGGGTGGTGGGCCGTTTGGTGGATCAGGCTCTGGCACCGGTGCAGGAGCGGCTTAACCAAGTTGATGGTGTGACGCTCACGTTGCATGGACTTCCGAGCCCTTACTGGGGTCAGGATCAAGTGGTGACGGGCTTGCTCACAGGAGAAGATCTTCTCCATGGACTCAGAGATCAGGTTCTGGGGGATCAGTTGCTTCTTCCGTCCGTGATGCTCCGGCAGGGTCAGCCTGTGTTCCTGGATGACATGACCCTCGATGAGGTGCAGGAGCAACTGCCGGTACCGATCCGGATCGTGCATGGAGCAGCTGACATCGTGGCTGCTGTTCTCGGTCAGCAGACCAAAAACCCCTAAGCTCCGCCCAGCCCCGGAATCGTTGTGCGTCGGACTGCTGCACGTCTTCTGTTACTCGCAGGAGTTTTGCCTTCTGTGATCCATGCACCCGTGCGGGCACAGGACGGGTCGAGCGTTGATGCTGCGGCCGCTGATGGTGCGGCTCTGATCGATCAATCGACGCTTCCCACTGCAACTGAGATCAAGGGTTCAAGGCCGAAAGCTGATCCCTCGGTCCTTCCCCCCGCGGCCACCACGCTTCCTGAGAATCAAGACGATCTCAAGGCTCCGCCGAGTCTTGCGCTGCCCAATCAACCGGGCCAAGTGAGAATTCGAGAGCTGCGGCCCCTCACGCTTGCTGAGGTGGAGCGTTTGGTTGAGGTCAATAATCCCAGCCTGAAAGCGGTAGCAAGCCAGGTTCAACAGGCCAAATCAAGCCTGCGTGCAGCGCTTTCGGCCTGGTATCCCACGCTCAATCTCAATGCCAACGGTCTGCCGCAGTACCTCGCGGGTGAGCAGCAAACCTTCGATCCCAACAGAACCCAGACTGTGAACCCTTTGACGGGGCTTGAGCAATCTGAAGGTCGAGTCACGAATACAGAGATTTGGTCTGCCAATTTTGGGGCCCAGTTGAATTGGAACTTGATTGACCCAGCCAGGGTTCCTCAGATCGCGGCTGCAAGAGATGCCTATGAGAGCGCCCGTGACACCTACTTGATCTCCTTGCGTGAGCTGCGTCTTCAGGCAGCGACGTCTTATTTCCAGCTTCAACGTCAAGATGAACAGGTTCGGATCGGTCAACAATCCGTACGAGCTTCATTGGTGAGTCTTCGCGATGCGCGAGCTCGCTACCAGGCGGGTGTGGCTACCAAGCTCGAGGTTTTAGAAGCTGAAACTCAGCTCGCCCGTGATCAACAGCTGCTCACCAATGCTCTTGGCGACCAGGTGAATGCACGTCGATCCCTGGCATCGCTCATGGATCTTCCTCAAGACATCACTCCCACATCCGCTGCCCCTGCTCGTGTGCTTGGACTGTGGGAACCATCGCTTCAGGAAAGCATCATTGCGGCTTACACCTTCCGGGAAGAGCTCGATCGAGTGCTTCTCGATATCTCGATTAACAACAGCAACGCCAACGCAGCACTGGCGTCTGTTCAGCCTGTGTTGAGCATTTTCAACAATTTCACGTCCCAGCGTTTCCAGGGGGGAACCAGCGAGCCTCCAGTGAGCACCGAGGTGTATGGATGGAGCTTCGATAACTCGGTGGGCTTGTCGGCCACCTGGAACATTTTTGATGGGGGTCGAGCCCGCGCGGAGTACCGCCGCAACAAGCAAGCTGCAGAGGAGAGCCAGTTCAACTTTGCATCCGAGCGCGACAGCATCCGCAGGGAAGTGGAAGAAAGTTTTTACGACCTGAGAGATGCGCAGCAAAACATCCGCACCACAACGCGGGAGGTGCTGTCAGCCACTGAGTCATTGCGTTTGGCCAGGTTGCGTTTCCAAGCGGGGGTGACAACTCAGCGCGAGGTGGTCGATAACCAACGCGATCTCACCAGTGCTGAAGTGCGTTATGCCGATGCAGTTCTGAGCTACAACGCCAGCCTGGCTGAGTTGAGGCGTCGCACTGGCTTGGATCAAGTCAAAGCTTGCCCGCCGCTCAATCTTCCCGGCAAGAAGCCTGAAGTCGACCGCATGGAGTCTGTTCCCATTGAGCCGGATCCCAATACGCCAGCCTGTGAGGCCTCCCAGCTCGGTGCTTGAGCCCTTTTCGGACGGTGACTTCAGCTCCTCTCTCTCCGGCCCAGCTGCTTGCTGTCCATCAGCTTCTTGATGGTGTCGCTGAGAGACAACGGCACGATTTTGGCCACATTGTTTCCGATGTGAAGCCCGACGGGAGTCTGATCACCGCATGTGACCGTTGGAGTGATGAGACCCTGGTGCAGGGGTTTGCTCAGATTTGCTCAGGAGAGAGCACGCTCAGTGAGGAGGGGGAGAAGCATTGTCCGGCCACATCTGCGTTCTGGGTGGTGGATCCACTGGATGGCACAACGAACTTTGCCGCCGGCATTCCTTATTGGGCAATTTCTGTGGCGCGCTTTGTGGATGGTCGGCCGATGGAAGCGTTTCTCGACATCCCGTCCTTGAGACAACGCATCGTTGCGATCCGGGGTCGTGGTGCCTGGCGCAATGGCAAACGACTGACCGCTGAAACCCGTCTGGCGGCAGGAAGTGCCTGCGTTTCGCTCTGCAGCCGTGCGATTCGGGTGTTGCAGCGCCGTCATCAAGAGCCGTTTCCAGGAAAGATCCGTTTGCTCGGGGTTGCAAGCCTCAATCTTGTGAGTGTGGCGATGGGGCAGACCGTGGCGGCTCTGGAGGCCACCCCAAAGATCTGGGATCTCGCTGCTGCCTGGTTGGTGCTGTCTGAGCTTGGTTGCCCTGTGCTCTGGTTGCGGGAAGATCCAACGGCGCTGGTTCCAGGACGGGACCTCTCTGATGTGGGCTTTCCAGTGCTTGCGGCCAGTTCCGAGGAGCAGCTGACGCGGCTCAGACCTTGGGGTGAGTCGCTGTTGTTGCCCTGAGAGTTTGGTAGTTGCGTGAATGGGGGTATGTGGTGTTATGGTTATGGACTGCGCGGGGGGCTGAGGCCCGAAGCGCAGCTTCTGAACAAGGAGAGCGAGAGCTTGATGTGTTCAGGAGTGCTTACAAGCCAAG
>NZ_JAHLZC010000013.1:0-4722 GCF_025128215.1 Synechococcus sp. CS-197
AAAGCGGGTCATGGCCCGGTTGCCGCGGTAGGTGCCGTTGGGGTAGCCAGCGACGCAGCCGTAGCGCTCGATCAGGTTGCTCAGTGCCTGGTAAGCCCAGTCGGTGGGATACACATCAGAGAACTGAGTGATGCTGGTGACTTGGTCGCGGCTGGCAGCAGAACGGCCCTTTTTGGACTTGGCGGTGTACTCAGACACCCCCTCGATATTAAGCTCAGTGGCTGAAGCGGGTCGGATTGCATCAGAGGCCAGGGGAGCCAACAGCCCAAGGGCTGCAGGTGCCACCAGCAGTCGCTGGAAGAGTTTCATGGAATTCCTCACACCAAAAATTGAGGGAACACGCCGTAGCGATAGTGAAAATCTGTTGCATTACCCACCCTTAACCAGGGCACTTGTGACGCTCTTTCGCGTGACTTGTATCAATTCGATCACTTTGCGCCCCAAACGGTGCTTTTAACTACCAAAAAATTTGGTCGATGGTGAATACCACACCTTGCTTGATGCGCTTGATTGGGCACGACTGTTGCTCGCGCGCGTGAACCAGCTTCAGCGATGGGAAGGCCGCAGCCGGATCAAAGGCCATGCGCTGGCAGCGGGCTTGTTTGCAGTGGTGATGCTCGGATTGCAGCTGTGGAAATCCTGGGTTCTTTTGGCTGGATACGACCAGGGAATTTTCCAACAGGTGGCATGGAACAGCCTGCACGGCCGTTGGTTTGAAAGTTCCCTCTCCTCGCAGCTCTCCACCAACGTTGTGCATGCCGGTGAGCTCCCGTTCGTGGGTTACGAACGGCTTGGCCAGCACTTCACGCCCACCCTCCTGCTCTGGGCACCACTGCTTGGCGTGTTCGGCGCCGCTGCCCTTCCTGTTGTGCAGGTGGGCCTGATCACAGCTGCTGGCTTGGTGCTGCACCGACTGGCTGCCCCACGCCTCCCCGCGAGGACGGCGAACTGGCTTGTGATTGCTTTCTTCGCAGGCAATGCACTGATCGGTCCCACCCTTGGGAATTTTTCCGATCTCTGCCAGCTGCCCTTGGCTGTGTTCGTGTTGATGCTCGGCCTGCTGGAGAGCCGATGGGCCCTGACGGTTGCCGGAGCCCTGCTCATGCCGCTGATCCGCGAGGACACAGGGGTGATTCTCGTAGCCATTGGCCTATGGCTTCTGGTGCGATCCCGGGAGCGCTGGCGCTTGGCGTTGGTGCTGATCGCCTGGGGGGGTGGCTGGGTTGTTGTGTGCACGAACGTCTTGATGCCGTTGTTCTCCGACGACAACAGCAAGCGCTTCATGGTGGAGAACTTCGGCCAGTACCTCGGTGCTGACCCAGACAAGGGAAGCAGCAGTCTCGGGGTGCTCAAGCGTGTCTTCAGCCAACCGGTCTTGCTCGTTCAGCAGCTGATCGATCCACCGGGGAAGACCCTGCGCTATCTGCTGGGCCACAGCCTGCCCTTTCTTTTCGTTCCCCTGATCAGTCTCGACACCTGGCTGCTTGCAGGCCCCAGCCTTTTGGGGCTGTTTTTAGCCCAGGGAACCAATGACCCCCTGGCGATCACCATTCGCTACACCTGGCTGGTCGTGCCTGGTTTTGCCTTGGGTGCACTGTTCTGGTGGGAGCGTCGTGCTGTTCCATCACCAGGACCAAGGGTGCGACTGGCCTGGGGAGCAGCCCTGACCCTCTCGCTGCTGCTCACCGTGACCAGCAATCCCCACCGCAGCCTGTCGATGGTGATGCCCGACAGCATTGACCCTTGGCTTTACTCCTCTCCTGCGCAGCAGTGGGTTCATGGCCTGCGCGCGCGCAAGGCCCTGAAGGTGATCCCCGAAACCGATTCCGTCGCCGCGAACACGCCCCTAGTGCCGCTGCTGGCACAACGCCGGGCCATCGTGCGCTTTCCCTACACCACCAACTACCTGGATCAGAACCGCCAAGAGCAGCGTGTGCAGTGGGTCGCCGTCGATCTTTCGCTCCTGGAGCGCTACGGGGTGGCTTTCCGTAGGGACTGGCGCCAACACAAGAAAAGCCTGGCCTGGATCGAGGACAACCGACAGACCTACACACCGCAGGCCATCCGGGATGGCGTTGTGGTTTTGCAGCGCCAGGGACCGCGCCATCCGGTCCTCGACAAGGAACTCAGCGCCCTGCTGGAGCGCCCCCGGCCACCATCCCCCTCGAAGCGCGCCCAACAGTCTTAAAAACGATGCCCCCGTTCGGAAACCGAACGGGGGCTCTCGCCGGGTCCGCTCTGGCGCGGAACCGATTGATCAGTCAGAGGATGATGCCGTCAGCCGGCGTTCTCCGCGATCAGCAGACCCTGCATGAAAGAACTGGAACTCATGGACACCTCCTCCTGGATGGATTGATGATCGCCGGTGATGCATCCGGAGATGCCCTGAATCCGAAGATCAAGGAACACCACCACACCACTGCGCTCTGAACACTTGAACCATAACGGAAGCGAACGGCCCCGGGGTCTGCTGGCTCCGCTGACGCTCTGGATCACAACACTTGTGATCTGGCTTCCCTGGCTCGGCAATGTTCCTTTAAGGGATTGGGATGAGGGAATCGTGGCCACCGTGGCCCGCGCCACATCCCAACAAACCGGACTGAGCTGGCTGCTGGCCCTTAAGGATGCAGGGGAGCCCTATCTCAACAAACCGCCTGGACTGCACTGGTTGATCGGCACCAGCATCCAGACCTGGGGAGAAGGGGAAGGGGTTGTGCGCGCGGTGCCTGCCCTGGTGTCCACCCTGGCCGTTCCCTTGCTGGTGTTGCTGCGCAGGGAACTCAGCCGTGATCAATCAGGAGAACGCTCCGCCTTGGCTGCTGGGTTGGTGCTGATGACCCTGTTGCCGATGGCACGCCACGGTCGTCTGGCGATGCTTGATGGAAGCCTCGTGAGCTGCAGCCTGATGCTCTGGCTCGGATGGCTCGGCAGCCGGCGGCAAAGCCGCTGGGCCGTGCTGGCCGGGCTGGGAGGCACCGGAGTGCTGCTGCTCAAACCACCAGCCTTGATTGGCTTCACTGCCATCATCGTCATGATCACAGTGCTGGAGAAGCTGAGCCAGCAGCACCTGAGCCAAAGCAAGCCATCTCAACAGCACAACATCCCATTCAGACGACGGATCGGCTGGCTCGTGCTGGGAACGACACCCGGCCTGGTCTGGCATCTCTGGCATGGCTGGTGGCGTGGACTGGATGCCTTGGTGATGTGGGGCGGTCAGGGCCTGAGCCGAGTGACCTCCGTGGTGGAAGGCAATCAGGGGGGCTGGCTGGTTCCGATCACCGAAGTGCTGGAGGGGGGTTGGCCGTGGTTGCTGCTGCTGCCGGCGGGGCTCCGCTGGGCCTGGCACCACCGCCATGAACGTGCAGGACTCTGGGAACTGGGACTGCTCGTGGGTAGCGCTGCCCTTGTGCTGCCGCTGCGCACCCAACTTCCTTGGTACAGCCATCTGCTCTGGCCGAGCATTGCCCTGCTTTGCGGCGAGGGACTGAGTCAGCTGTTGGTGAGCGGCAAGCCCCGATGGGTCCCGTCCATCTGGACGGGGCTTGGCGCAGGATTACTGCTAGCCGGCTCCATGGCGTTGCTCGGCATCACCGACGCTGTCCCTGCCGCATCGGTCCTGTCGGCTGGCGCCGGGTTGCTGATGGGCGGCCTCTGGATGCGCGCACCCATCAAGACCAGGCGATGTCGAGGGCTGCTGCTGTTGGTTGTTGGCTGGAGTATGGCCCTGCTCAGCCTCTGGCATAGCCGACTCTGGCTCTGGGAATTGAACGAAACTTGGGATCCAAGGCCGATCGCAGCCGTCATTCGCAAGCTTCCAGCTGAGGACCCGGTGGTTTTGCAGGGACCAACCCGTCCCTCTTTGGGCTGGTACGCCGGTCGACCTCTGCGTCGACTGCAATCGGAGCGCCCCGCTGAGCGTCATTGGTTGATCACCCGCAAATCGCCTGCATCTTGCAGGCAGCAACCGATGACAATCAACGGTGACTGGCAGCTGTGGCTTTGCCCTGCCGTTCCCACATCCACACAATGACGTAACGGCAGCGTTACTGGATTAACACGGCAACGTGCAATTCATGACAACGAAAGGGCATTAAAAAGCGCCTGCCGGAGCAGGCGCCATTCAAAACAGTCAAACCGAAGGATTGATCAGAGTGCGTTACCGCGGGGAAGAACCTCTTCAGGGAAGACGAAGTTTTCGTGCGGCTGGTCAGCCGGTGCCATCCAGGCACGCAGACCTTCATTGAGAAGGATGTTCTTGGTGTAGAAGGTCTCAAATTCGGGATCTTCTGCAGCGCGGATCTCCTGCGACACGAAGTCGTAGGCGCGCAGGTTGAGGGCCAGGCCGATGATGCCGATGGAGCTGGTCCACAGGCCCATCACAGGCACGAACAGCATGAAGAAGTGCAGCCAACGCTTGTTGGAGAACGCAATTCCGAAGATCTGGCTCCAGAAGCGGTTGGCGGTGACCATCGAATAGGTCTCTTCTTCCTGAGTGGGCTCGAACGCCTTGAAGGTGTTGGCCTGCTCGCCGTCCTCAAACAGGGTGTTTTCCACGGTGGCGCCGTGAATGGCACACAGCAATGCGCCGCCGAGGATGCCGGCCACGCCCATCATGTGGAAGGGGTTCAGGGTCCAGTTGTGGAAGCCCTGGAGGAAGAGGAGGAAGCGGAAGATCGCAGCCACACCGAAGGAGGGCGCGAAGAACCAGCTGCTCTGGCCGAG
>NZ_JAHLZC010000014.1:0-108225 GCF_025128215.1 Synechococcus sp. CS-197
CCTGAGAGGAGGGAGCCCTGGATAAAGTCGTCTCGGCCTAGGTCGAAGTAAATCTGTTGTCCGGTTTCAACCGATTCAAAAGTGAGAAACACATCATCAAGACCGGATCCTTGATCAGTGAAGTCAACGTTCACGGTGAGGAAGGCCCCACCGGGTTGTGAGGGATCGAGGCGATCTGAACTGAGGCTGAGACTGTTGATGATGGGTGTGGATGTGTCTTCAGGTCTAAGGGCTTCTTGAGTTGTGTTGTTCACAACAAATGAGAGAGCACTTTGGTCGATATTCAAGGCATCGAGCTGCTCAAACCAGATGGCGTCAGTGGGAAAATCATCGCGATAGAGGTCGAAGCCATTACCTGCTTGATCGCGTGTGCTCAGGGAGCTCAATGTCCATTGACCGTTAGCAGTGAATTGATCGAGTTCCCTGCTGCTCTGAATCGTTCCAGCCAGAGCATTGCCATCAATGGCATCTCCTAGGCCGAAATACAGAGATACTCGTTGGTCACTGGTTGTCGATTGATAAGAGAGTATGATGTATTCCAGACCAGATAAATCAGAGAAGCTGATTGATCCCGCGAGGAACGCTCCTCCTGGTGCTGAAGGATCAAGATCGGTGGAGTTGAGAGAAGCGCTAGTAAGGGTTGGTGCCTGGACGTCGCTGGTCAAAATTAAGGCGTCTTAAAATAAATCTCGGTGAGATTCGCGCGCACTTGCTTTCTGAGTCAACCCTTCAGCTGTAGGTGATTGATATATATCTAGTAGCAACTTAAAGTCAACTTTGTTGTTTCTGAAATTCGTCTGAGTATTGTCAGAAATTTTGCTGAGAGCAGCGTGCTTTGCGGGCTTGATTGCCTGCTGACGCTATTGAATCTGATCAAACACGGTGAACATCGGCAGGTACATCGCCAGCAGGATGGAGCCCACAATGCCGCCCACCACCACGATCATCGCGGGTTCAAGCATCGAGGTGAGCGCCTTCACGGATGCCGAAACCTCGTCTTCGTAGAAGTCGGCCACCTTGCTGAGCATCTGGTCCATCTCACCGGTTTCCTCGCCGATCGAGAGCATGCTCAAGGCCATCTCCGGCAGCACTTTCTGGCGGGTGAGCGCTGTGCTCAGCAGCACGCCTTCCTGCACCAGGCCGCGCGATTCCAGGATGGCGTCGGAAATGATGGAGTTGCCTGCGGTTTCGCTGGAGATCTCAAGCGACATCAAGATCGGTACGCCAGCGCGGGTGAGTGAACTGAAAATCCGGCAGAACTGGGCGGTGGCGGTTTTCATGATCAAGTCGCCAAACAGCGGAACTTTGAGCATCAGGCGATCAATCACCCGGCGGCCCTTGTGGGTGGCGTAGTAGCGGCTGAACAGCCAGATCCCCACCAGCAGCACTCCAGCGAAGACGAGTGCTGCCGAAGAGCGCAGCAGTTTGCTCAGGTCCACCATCAGCTGCGTGAACAAGGGCAGTTCGGCCCCCAGGTCTTCGAAGATCCCCGCAAAGGTGGGAATCAGAAAGATGGTCATTCCCAGGAACACCAGAATCGCGATCACCAGAACGGCCACTGGGTAGCCCAGGGCTCCTTTGATCTGGTTCTGCAAGCGGGCGTTGTCTTCCAGAAGTTTGGCCAGGCGCTTGAGTGATTCATCGAGCACGCCGCCCGCCTCGCCGGCGTCCACCATGGCCACGGTGAGTTGATCAAACACCTTCGGCCACTGGCGCATGGCAGCTCCCATGGCTGTGCCCTGGTTCACTTCCAATCCCACGGCGGTGAGCGCCTTCTTGAACATCGGCAGCTTCTGCTGGGTGGCCATCAGATCGAGGCTGCGCACGATCGGTACGCCGGCATCCACCAGCGCGGCCAGCTTGCTGGCCCACACCGCTTTGTCTTTCACGCCAGGGGGCTTTTGCAGTGCTTCCTCGAGGGTTTGAAGAAATCCGGATCGGTTGCTTGGTTTGCTTTCGTTGGCGTTGCTGTCTTTACCGGTTGGGTTGATGGCTAAGGCGATTGATTCTGCGCGTAGGCCAGAACGTCTGAGTTGTTTTTTGGCAGCGGCAGGATTGGGTGCATCGATGGTTACGGTGCGCTTCTTGCCTTTCACCGTGATGCAGTGAGCCTCGAAGCGCTGGGTGCGTGGTGCTTGTGCCGGTTTTTTGTCGTTATGGATTTCAACTTGAATGGGTTTTAAGCCACGTCGTCTCAGATTCTGTTTTGCTGTTGATTCATCCTTGGCATCAAGAATTCTGCTTGCTCTTTGGCCTTCTTGATTAATATAAACAGCTCGATACTTCGTCATGGTTGTCACCCGCTGATTAATCGTTCGAGCTCTCCAGGTTTGGAAGCTTTGCTCATGGCTTCTGGTTGCGAAATTTGTTTGGTCTTCACGAGATCTGCCAGCGCCTTCTCCAGGGTCTGCATGCCCAGTTCGCCACCGGTTTGAATTTGTGAATACAGCTGGGCAGTTTTTCCTTCGCGGATGAGATTGGCGATGGCCGGTGTGTTGATCATGATTTCCTGCGCCATCACCCGACCGAATTGCCCAGGCGCCGGGTTGCTGCGGCGGCACAGGGTCTGGGAGAACACCGCCACCAAGCTCCCTGAGAGTTGCACGCGGATCTGGGTTTGTTGCGCGGGGGGGAACACATCCACCATGCGGTCCACGGTTTGGGCCGCTGAGCTGGTGTGCAGGGTGCCGAACACCAGGTGCCCGGTTTCAGCAGCGCTGATCGCCAGCTGGATGGTTTCCAGATCGCGCATTTCTCCCACCAGGATCACGTCGGGGTCTTCCCTGAGAGCTGCTCGCAGTGCATTGGCGAAACTGCGGGTGTCTTCATTGAGCTGGCGTTGGTGCACCAGGCTCTGATCGCTTTTGTAAACGAATTCGATCGGATCTTCGATCGTGAGGATGTGCTCGGCGCGGCTGTGATTGATGTGATCCAGCAGGGCCGCGAGCGTGGTGGTTTTGCCTGACCCAGTCGGGCCGGTCACGAGCACCAATCCCCGGGGTCGTTTGCTGGTTTCCACCACCACGGGGGGCAGATTCAGCAGCTCGATGCTGGGGATTTTGCTGCCAAGAGCTCGCAGACAGGCCGCGTAGCTGCCCTTCTGGCGGTACACGTTCACCCGGAAGCGGGCCACGCCTTTGAGTCCATAGGCACAGTCGAGCTCCCAGGTTTGCTCGAGCGTTTTGCGCTGGCTGTTGTTGAGCATGGAAAAGATCAGCCGGTTGCAGCTTTCCTCCATCAGGGGCTCGTCGCGCATGGGCCGCAACTGGCCGCTGAAGCGGCCGTAAGGGGGTTGACCGCTGGCGATGTGCAGGTCGCTACCGCCCGCTTCCACCAGCTCCTGCATCAGGTCTTCGATCATCACTTCCATGACGCAGCCCTCAATGGCGTGGGGTAAGGCAGTACGGACATTCCAGCCAACCTTCCTGAAGTCCGCCACCACATCCGCTGCAGGTGAGCGTGCTCAGGGCTCGGGCCCGCCGTTCGGACTCCAGGCCGGCATCGGTGAGCACCATGCGGCCCACTTCCTCCAGGGTGGTGCGTCCTTCGCGCACGAGATCCAGGCTGTAGCCCAGCAGCGTTTTCATCCCTGATTCCAGGGCTAGCTGGCGCACCATGTCGGTGGTGGCTCCCTTGGCCACTGCAGCGGCCATCACTTCATTCATGCGCAGCACCTCGTACACCCCCACCCGGCCCTTGTAGCCGCTGCCCTGACAGGTGGGACAAGCGTCCGGATGTCCCTCGCGGTGATTGGCCCTGAAGAACGTCACGCCCTCTTCATTGCTGGTCATCAAGCCGAACCGCCCGAGCTCCTCAGCTTTCGGGTGATAGGCAAGGCGGCAGTCGGGGCAGACACGCCGCAGCAGGCGTTGGGAAACGATGCCGATCAGCGACGCGCTCACCATGAAGGGCTCAACGCCCATTTCATCCAGTCGGGCGATGGCGCTGGGTGCGTCGTTGCAATGCAAGGTGGTGAGCACGAGGTGACCAGTGAGTGCTGCCTCGATGGCGGTTTTGGCCGTTTCCAGGTCGCGGGTTTCGCCCACGAGCAGCACATCCGGGTCTTGGCGCATGAAGGCCCGCAGCGCCTGGCTGAAATCGAACCCTTTCTCTCGGTTCACCTGGCATTGGGTGATGCCGGGGAGGGTGTATTCGATCGGATCTTCCACCGTGGAGATGTTGATTCCAGGGTCGTTGCGTTCGGCCAGCAGGGAATAGAGCGTGGTCGATTTCCCCGATCCGGTGGGTCCGGTCACCAGGATCATGCCGAAGGGTTTGGAGCCCAGGGACCGCACGGTGTCGAGCGTTGTCTCACTGGTAATCAGCTTGTCCAGGCCCAGCTGGGTGGCGGAGCTGTCCAGCAGTCGCAGCACGATCTTCTCCCCGAAGCGACTGGGCAGGCAATTCACCCGAAAGTCCACGGTGCGGTTCTGGAATCTGCGCCGAATCCGCCCGTCCTGGGCCACCCTGCGCTCGGCGATATCCAGATCCGCCATGATTTTGAAGCGTGAGGTCACCGCTGGCACCAAACGGCTTGGCAGAGGCTCGATGCTGGTTTGCAGCACGCCGTCCTGGCGAAACCGCAACTGCAAGCCAGCCTGCTGGGGTTCCACATGAATGTCGCTGGCTCCCAGCTGCAGCGCCTGCATCAGGATCCGGTCCACGAGATTGATCACCGGTGAACGATCGGCATCGTTCAGTCCGTCTTCCAGATCCACGATCGAAGACGACTGCAGTTCGGCCTCATCGGGGTCGTCCTCCAGCACTCCGTCCACGCTGAATTCCGCGAGATAGGAGCTGGCGGTGTCGGCAATGCTCTCCGGTGCTTGCTGAGGAGCTTGCGCGTGTTCCTGCTGTGGTTCTTGCTTCTGATCTTGGATTGCTTCTGCCGGAGCTGGTTCGAGAAGGCTGCTCAGGGTGGCTGTGAGCTCGCCGTGGCGCTTCGGATCCAGTCCCAGCGCCGTCAAATCGCTCAGAAGATCCGGTTTGTCGGCGCTGCTGAGGGTGCCTGGGATGGTGCGTTTCAGCAGCAGTTCCAGTTCCAGTCGGCGGCGATCGTCACTCACAGCACATCAAATCCAAAAGGTGCGGGCTTCCGCCGCTTGTGGGAGGCCTACCTCACCTATCAACATGTCTAGACGTGAATTCGCAACCGGTCAGCATGAGTGGCGACGCCTCCACCCCTGAGCAGGATCCGGCCCAGGTTGTTGCCGACGGGCAGCAGCCTGTCGAGACGCCCAATGATCCTGTCGAGACCCCCTCGGCTTCCGATCCCGGCTCGGCGGCTGAGGTTTCCCCTCAGACCGGTAACAACGAGGCTCGCCTGGAGCAACTGGAGCGGGAGCACACCACCCTGCGCGACGAACACGATGTGTTGCGGGGGCAGTACATGCGCATCGCTGCCGACTTCGACAATTTCCGCAAGCGCCAGAGCCGGGATCAGGATGATCTCAAGATCCAGCTCACCTGCAGCACGCTGAGCGAGATTCTTCCTGTTGTCGACAATTTTGAGCGCGCACGCCAGCAACTCGATCCCCAGGGAGAGGAAGCTCAGGCTCTGCACCGCAGCTATCAGGGCCTCTACAAGCAGCTGGTTGATGTGCTCAAGCAGCTTGGTGTGGCTCCGATGCGCGTGGTGGGTCAGGAGTTCGACCCCACCCTGCATGAAGCGGTTCTCAGGGAGCCCAGCGATGCCCATCCCGAAGATGTGGTGATCGAGGAGTTGCAACGCGGCTATCACCTCAACGGCAAGGTGCTGCGGCACGCCATGGTGAAAGTGTCCATGGGCCCAGGCCCGCAGGATGGCGCCTCTTCTCAGCCTGCCGAAGCACCAGCGGCGGATGCCCCCGCTGAGGACAGCGGTTCCGGTGATGGCAACGGTTGAGCCAATGATCAGACCCCTCCCCTTACTGTGACCTTCGGGATTTCCAGCTGATGGCCGATTATTACGAGCTTCTCGGTGTCAGCAGGGATGCCGACGCCGACACCCTCAAGCGTGCCTACCGCCGTCTGGCTCGCCAGTACCACCCGGATATCAACAAGGAGCCTGGGGCTGAAGACCGTTTCAAGGAGATCGGTCGGGCCTACGAGGTGCTCAGCGATCCGCAAACTCGCGGTCGTTACGACCAATTCGGTGAGGCCGGACTCGGTGGTGCCGCCGGGATGCCCGACATGGGCGATATGGGCGGTTTCGCCGACCTTTTCGAAACCTTCTTCAGTGGCTTTGGTGGTGCCGCCGGCGGAGCCCGTCAGCAGCGTCGTCGCGGCCCCCAGCAGGGGGACGATCTCCGCTACGACCTCACGATCGACTTCGATCAGGCGGTGTTCGGCCAGGAACGGGAGATTCGTGTGCCCCACCTGGAATCCTGCACCACGTGCGGAGGCAGTGGGGCCAAGAGCGGCAGTGGTCCCACCACCTGTTCCACCTGCGGCGGGGTCGGCCAGGTGCGCCGGGCCACCCGCACCCCCTTTGGAAGCTTCACCCAGGTGGCGGAATGCCCCACCTGCAACGGCAGTGGTCAGGTGATCGCTGACCCCTGCAACGCCTGTGGTGGCCAGGGTGTGGTGCAGGTTCGTAAAAAGCTGCGGATCAATATTCCTGCGGGTGTGGACACGGGCACGCGTCTGCGGGTCGCCGGTGAGGGCAATGCCGGCCTCCGTGGTGGTCCTTCCGGGGATCTGTACGTGTTCCTCACCGTTAAGTCCCACCCCACGCTGCGGCGCGATGGCCTCACCGTGCTGTCTGAGGTGAAGGTGAGTTACCTGCAGGCGATCCTTGGTGACACGATCGAGGTGGAGACGGTGGATGGTCCCACCAGCCTGGAGATTCCTGCTGGCACGCAGCCCAATGCCGTGCTCACCCTCGAGAACAAGGGCATTCCCAAATTGGGTAACCCTGTGGCTCGGGGCAATCAGCGGGTTGCCGTCACCGTGAAACTTCCCACCCGCTTGAACGACGAGGAGCGCGGTTTGCTCGAGGAGCTCGCTGGACACCACTCCGCCAGAGGGGAACAGCATCACCATCACAAGAGCGGACTGTTTGCGCGGCTCTTCGGGCAGCGCTGACCATGGCAGCCCTCCAGCCTGATCAGGTGCTGGATCTGTGCGGAACGCCCTGTCCGCTCAACTTCATCCGCTGCCGGCTTGCCTTGGAATCCCTCGCCCCAGGGCAGTGCCTGCAGGTTGATCTCGATCCCGGTGAACCTGAAGAGATGGTGGTGCCCGGGCTGCGCCGGGATGGCCATGGGGTCACGGTGGAACGCCTGGGGCCTGATCGGGTCCGCCTGTTGGTGATCTGCAGCGGTGAGTGAGGCTGCACCCGATGGCGGCATGGTGGTGGCGCTCCAGGCCAACTACCTGGAGGTGGAACTGGATGCCCCATCGCCCGGCACGCCGGCCCGTCTTCTCTGCACCCGTCGCACCCGGCTCAACCATCGCGGCGCTGCTGTGCATGTGGGGGATCGGGTCACGGTGGAGGCGATCGATCCAATCCAGGCCCGTGCTGTTGTGTCCGCCGTGGAACCCCGCAGCAGTTTCCTGGTGCGGCCTCCGGTCGCCAATGCCTCCTGTGTGCTCGTTGCTTTGGCTGCGGAGCAGCCTGCGTTCGATGCCGATCAGGCCAGTCGCTTTCTGCTCACTGCGGAACAGACCGGTCTGCAGGTGCAGCTGGTGCTCACCAAGTGCGACCTTCTGGCGCCTGAGCAGCAGCTGGCGTTGAAGCAGCGTCTGGAGGGCTGGGGCTATGCCCCCGTGATGGTGTCGGTCCAGACAGGCCTCGGTTTGGATCCGTTGCGCGCCGTACTCGCGTCTCAGGCCATCACCGTGCTCTGCGGCCCTTCAGGGGTGGGTAAAAGTTCGCTGATCAATGCCTTGCTGCCAGGTCTGGCCCTGCGGGTCGGCGCTGTGTCGGGACGGCTGCAGAGGGGCCGGCACACGACGCGGCATGTGGAGCTGCACCCCTTCAGCCCAGGAGCCCGTGTGGCGGATACGCCCGGCTTCAACCGACCGGACCTGCCTGGGGATGCCCGCAATCTTGAAGTGCTGTTCCCGGAACTCCGGGACCAGCTCACCATTCATCCCTGTCGCTTCCGCGATTGTCTCCATCGCGATGAACCGGGCTGTGGAGTCAGTCGCGACTGGGAGCGCTATGGGTTCTATCGCGGAGCGGTGGAGGAACTCCTGGGGATCAGCCGCCCATCCCGGGGAGGTTGAGATCGAGACCTCCGGTGAGATCTTGCATGCGCTCTTTCATGGTGGCGGTGGAGCGTTCGTAGGCCGATTGGAGAGCAGCGAGAACAGCTGCTTCCGCAGTGTCTTGGCCCTCGTTCAGCAGACTCGGATCCAGCTTCACGCGCAGGGGTTGTTGATTGCCGGAGAGCCAGATGCTGGCCCGACCGTCCTCACTGCTGCCCTCGATTTCCATGGCATCGAGCTCTTCCTGCAGTTTCTGGGCGTCCTGCTGGATCTGCTGGGCCTTGCGGAAGGCTTCGGTGAGCTGTCCGAAATTGGGAAGTCCGAAACCGGCCATGGAACTGCTGAAGGAACTGGAAGGTTAATCGGGCGTCTCGAAGCCCAGCCGTTTCACTTCTGGATGCAAGGCAATGCCTTTGGCCTCCATCACTTCGCCTTGCACCAGGCTGATCAGGGCGCGGATGTCGTTCGCTGAGGCATCGCCAGTGTTCACGATGAAATTGGCGTGAAGCTCAGACACCTGGGCACCACCGATGGCCCGGCCTTTGAGCCCCAGGGATTCGATCAGCCGCCCGGCTTTCTCCGGTTCGGGGTTGCGGAAGACGCTGCCGCAGCTGGGCAGTTTGTAGGGCTGGGTGGAGGTGCGATGGTTGAGGTTGCCACTGGTGAGGCGTTGCAGTTCGGCCGGGTCGTGACCGGGTTCGAGCTGAAATTCGGCGGCCACCACCAGGTGCCGGTTGCTTTGCAGGGCACTGTGGCGGTAGCTGAACGCCAGTTCGTCCCGACTGAGGGTGGCGAGGCTGGGTTGTGCGTCGCTGAAGCGGATCACATCCACACTGATCAGCTGTTCCGCCGTGCAGCCTCCCTGCGCTCCGGCATTCATCACGGCGGCACCGCCCACCGTGCCGGGGATCCCTACAGCCCACTCCAACCCTTGCAAGCCAGCTTTGGCAGCACGCCTGGCCAGGGTGGGCAGCGGCTCTCCAGCGGCGGCACGCACGCGTCCCGTGTCTGCATTCAACGCACTGCCTTGCAACCGTCTCAGGCAAAGGGTGAGTCCGGGCAAGCCGCCGTCGGCGATGAGCAGATTCGATCCCGCTCCGATCATGTGAACGGGGAGTCGTCTCTCCCTGGCCCACTGCAGGAGCTCTGGGATCTGCTCGGTGCTGGTTGGTTCAGCCAGCCATTGGGCCGGACCTCCCACGCGCCAGGTGGTGAACTCCGCGAGCGGAACCTTCTGTTGCAGGACACCGCAATCCTGCAGAGCCGTCAGGCTGCCAGTGCCGGTGGACATGACGCCTGACCCTCGCTTGAAGACTGCGACAACCGCGACCAGAGGCTGTTCACATCACCGGCACCCATGGCCAGGACCAGATCATCGGGGAGGCTGTGTTCCTTCACGAGGCTGACGAGCTCATCCATCGTTGATGCCACCAGAACGGATTGCTGGGTTGATAGCTCCTGCATGACGCTGGCCAGCGCTTCACTGTTCACCCCAGGCATTTCAGCTTCACCGGCGGCGAAGATCGGAGCCAGCAGCACCAGTTCAGCGGAAAGCAGTGCCCGGGCGAATTCGGTTTGGAATTCCTGGGTGCGGCTGTAGCGATGGGGTTGGAACACAGCGACCAACCGCTGCGGTGATCGAGGCAGAGGGCTGCGACCACTGGAGACCATCAAGTTGGCCATGTTCAGTGTTGCTGCCACTTCGCTGGGGTGATGGGCGTAGTCGTCAACGATCTGCCGGCCCTGCCAGTCGCCTCGATAATCGAACCGGCGCCCTGGGGTTTTCAGCTCTGAGAGGTGGCTGATCAAGTGTTCAAGGGGCACACCCTCCATGCGGCAGGCGGCGAGCGCACCGATGGTGTTGCTCAGGTTGTGCAGTCCGGGCATGGGCAGGGTGATCTGCCCCACAAAAGTCCCCTGTTCGTAGAGGTCGGCGATGGTGCGATCGCCTTCAAGAGCCACGGGCAACCCTGCAAAATCCACGTTGTCGCTGCGCTGGACCGACCACCAGGCATCGGCTTGGAAGTGCTCGCTGAGGATGGGATCGTCCTGATTGGCAAGCAAGCGTTTGCAGCCGTCTCCGAAGCGTTGAAGGGTTGCGATCAGGTCGTCCAGATCGCGGTAGTGGTCGGTGTGATCCAGTTCGAGATTGGTGATCACACCCAAAGAGGCTCTGAATTTCACCAGTGAGCCATCGGATTCGTCGGCTTCAGCCACCAGAAGGCGTCCTTGGCCGGCATGGCCGTTGCTGTCGTAACAGGGAACGATGCCACCAATCACAGCAGTGGGATCTTCGCCGGCACCATGAAGAAGGGTGGTGACCACCGTGCTGGTGGTGGTTTTGCCGTGGCTGCCAGCGATGGCGATCGATGGTTGCTGGTCGATCAGTGCCGCGAGTAAATCCGAGCGATGCCACACCTCGAGCTGCCGCTCTCTGGCGGCAACCAACTCAGGATTGTGGTCGGGAATGGCACTGCTGATCACCACGATGGGTGAGGAACGATCCAGACGATCCAAGGCCTGGAAGTTGGCGGCAGCTTGGGACTCAAAGGCCACCATCCCTGCGGTTTTGAGGCTCTCCATGGCGGGAGACAGCCGGCGGTCCGAACCGCTGACGCGATGGCCTCGGCTGAGCAGAATCCGCGCCAGCGCAGACATACCAATACCGCCCGCACCGATGAAGTGCACAGGCGATTGAATGTCAAGCGTGCAGACCAATGACCGCAACCGGGAACACGCACGATAAATCAGCTTTTCGAGCTGACCAGCAGTTCAGAAACTTTGTAGCTCTGGGTTGATGGTGATCAAAAAATCATGCGTAACAAGGTAAATCCCGTGATTTCTGTATGATCGGCGGCCAAACCCAGTAGCGGATCACCCGCTTTTGTTATGACCCTGCGCGTTGCGATCAATGGATTCGGCCGAATTGGTCGCAATGTGATGCGGGGTTGGCTGAGCCGCGGAGCTGATACCGGACTCGAGATCGTGGGGATGAACTCCACATCCGATCCCAAAACCAGCGCCCACCTCCTCACCTACGACTCGATCCTCGGTCACATCGATCGCAGCGTTCAGATCGAAACCACCGACGACACGATGATCGTCAACGGCAAGGAGATCAAATTCTTCGCTGATCGCAATCCCCTCAACTGCCCCTGGAAGGATTGGGGTGTGGATCTGGTGATCGAGTCCACCGGTGTGTTCAACACTGATGAGAAAGCCAGCATGCACCTTGAAGCCGGTGCCAGCAAGGTGATCCTCACGGCGCCTGGCAAAGGCGACGGTGTGGGCACCTTCGTGGTGGGTGTGAACGACGATCAGTACCGCCACGAAGATTGGAAAATCCTTTCCAACGCCAGCTGCACCACCAACTGCCTGGCTCCGATCGTGAAGGTTCTGGATCAGAGCTTCGGCTTGGATTGGGGTCTGATGACCACCATTCACAGCTACACCGGTGACCAGCGCATCCTCGACAACAGCCACAGGGACCTGCGTCGTGCCCGTGCTGCTGCCCTCAACATGGTTCCCACCACCACCGGTGCTGCCAAGGCTGTGGCTCTGGTTTACCCCGAGGTGAAGGGCAAGCTCACCGGTTTCGCCATGCGCGTGCCCACCCCCAATGTGTCCGCTGTTGACCTCACCTTCGGTCCGTCCCGCGCCACAACCGTGGATGAGGTGAAGGCTGTGATCAAGGCCGCTTCCGAGAACGGCATGAAGGGCATCATCAAGTACAGCGACCTGCCCCTGGTTTCCACCGATTACGCCGGCACCAACGAATCCACCATCTTTGATGCCGACCTCACCTACGCCATGGGTGACAAGGCGGTGAAGATCCTTGCCTGGTACGACAACGAGTGGGGCTACAGCCAGCGCGTGGTGGATCTGGCCGAAGTGGTGGCCCGCAACTGGAAGTGATCCAGAAGAGCGCACTGACTTGCGTGTTTCGATCCCCCCTGCCAAGGGGGGATTTTTTATGGCCTAGGTCGCTCCGTAATGGGCGAACCCCTCAGCGACCACCGGTGCGTTGTCGTGGCTCCACACGATCGCTTTGGCTTGATCGGTGATCACTCCCACCTGCCGGCAGGACGGTTGCGCGTCAATCCAGGCTTTCGCCCAGGGTTCGGGGAGGGTGACCACCAGTTCGAAGTCTTCTCCGCCACTCAGGCACCAGCGTTGCCAGAGCGGACCCTCGGGCCATCCTCCTGCCCGTGGCAGTTTTGTTGTGTCTAAAACGGCGCCGCAGCCACTGCTTCGACAGAGGCAGTCGATGGCTTGAAGCAGACCGTCGCTGCTGTCGGTTCCACCGGCTCTCCAGGGAAGCCCCCCTGGCTTGCTCATCACCAGTGACCTGAGCGCATCAAGCCTTGGCTGTGGACGCTGGTGCTGTTGGATCGCCTGTTCTTTGAGAGCCTCCGGCAGGGTGACGCTCTGCAGCGAGGACTCCTCGAGAAGCAGGGCCAGCCCCAGGCGGCTCAGACCATGGGCTCCGCTCACCACGATCCAGTCGCCAGCTCTGGCCTGGGACCGGTGCAGCCGCAAGGGCCCGAGCGTGCCCAGCGCAGTGATGGAGAGCATCCTTGCGGGGCCCTGGGAGCAGTCGCCCCCCAGCAGCACGCCCCCACTGTCCTGGAGGAGGGAGTCGATGCCGCGGTAGACACCCTCCACCCAACTCCAGGGCGTGTGGCCTGGCGCGACGAGCCCCACCGTGATTCCCAGGATCTGGTCCACACCGCTGGCGGCCAGGTCGGAGAGATTGGCGGCCACAGCACGCCAGCCCACATCCAGCGCTGCCGTGGTCGCATCACTGAAGTGGATGCTCTCCACCAGCACGTCGGTATTCACCAGCAGATCCCCAGATGGCTGCTGCAGTTGAGCGGTGTCGTCGTCGAACTGACCTGGTGGAGCGAAGCGCGCCAAGCGCCGCAGCAATTCCGCTTCTCCCAGGTCTGCCAGGGTCTGCGTCACAGCCGATCAGGCGTGGGCCTGCAGCCGATCGGCTCCATCCACCACCGCAATGCGGTTGATCTGGTCGTCCACGCTGAGTTCCTCGAGAACATCGAAGCCATCCACCACATACCCGAACGCGGCATTGCGTCCATCCACCAGATTCAGACCGGCAGGGGTGAGCTCCGCCTCGTAAAGAAACAGGAAGAACTGGGATGAGCCGTCATCGAGTGCCTGATCGGAATGGGCCCAGCCGAGGGTGCCGAGGGTGGAGAAGGGCAGCACGGGCGTCGCCTTGTACAGACCCACATCTTCAAAGGTCTCGTTGTAGAAGGTGTCTGGCTCTCCGGGTACACGAATTTCCAGGGGCACATGCCGTTCCTGCTTGCTGGTTGGATCCACATATCCGATGGCTGGACCTTCGGGATCGCCGCTTTGCAGGATGTAGAAGTCTTCCGCTCTGGTGAAGGGAAGGCCGTCGTAGAAGCCCTTCAGGCTCAGGTCGATGAAGGCACCGGCCGTGAGAGGTGCGTTGTATCCATCCACCACGGCAGTGAGATCGCCCTGGGTGGTGCTGATCACCACGGTGGCTCGGCCATTGAGGCGGGGCAGGTCATCGAACTCCGCGGGAATCGCAGGGATCCGGTCATCAATCAGCAGGAATTCGAGATCGCCGATCGTGGACAACGTCTGCCGGCGGCTCTGGATGAACCCTGACTTGTCCGTGGCATCCACCCGTTCTTGCAGTTGCACCAGACCGTCTTTGACCGTGTTGAGCAACTGTTCAGCCTGCGGGCGATCGGCGTCGGGAACGGCGTTGAGAATGTTGTTGGAACGCGTGTTCAGCAGCGCTTCGCTGCGGCCGATGGTGCGTCCGAGGGCGCTCCAGCGCTTGGCCCGTAAATCATCGCTGGTGCCTTCCAGGCGGTGTTGCAGTTCGCGCAGGTCCTCCTGGTCCATCGGCAGGGAATCCCGCAGGATCGCAGCGGGATCCTGCACAGCATTTCCTTGAGGTAGTCCGGCCCAGACCGGTTCGGCCCCAAGCAAGCCGACCACGATCAGAAGGCTGAGCAAGCCAGTACCCCAACGCTGAAAAGCCAACCGAATCGCCAAGGAGAACCCCAGGTGCTGAAAGGACTTTGGCACAGCCGTATGATCCCCTGAACCGTTCAGCGGGAATGATTTCCAGCAACGACTTTCGCACTGGCACCACCATCGAGCTGGACGGTGCCGTCTGGCGCGTGGTCGAGTTCCTGCACGTCAAGCCAGGCAAGGGTTCTGCCTTTGTGCGCACCAAGCTCAAGGCGGTGCAGAGCGGCAACGTGGTGGAGAAAACCTTCCGCGCTGGCGAGATGCTGCCCCAGGCCATCCTCGAGAAAGCCACGCTTCAGCACACCTACATGGAAGGTGAGGACTATGTCTTCATGGACATGGGCACCTACGAGGAAACGCGCCTGTCTGCCAAGCAGATCGGAGAAAGCCGCAAGTACCTCAAGGAAGGCATGGAGGTGAATGTCGTCTCCTGGAATGACAAGCCCCTCGAGGTGGAGCTTCCCAATTCGGTTGTGCTCGAGATCAAGGAGACGGATCCCGGCGTGAAAGGTGACACCGCAACCGGTGGCACCAAGCCCGCCATTCTTGAGACCGGTGCCCAAGTGATGGTGCCTCTTTTTCTTTCCATTGGTGAGAAGATCAAGGTCGACACCCGCAACGACACCTACTTGGGTCGGGAGAACAGCTGACCATGCACCTCGACCACGATCAGCTGAATCAGCTTCTCGACAAGCTGGCAGAGAGCGATATTCAGGAATTCCGTCTCGAGGGCGACGACTTCCGTTTGGAGGTTCGCCGCAATCTTCCTGTCTCGGCTGTTGCCCCCCAGATGGTGCCCGTTGCAGCCGCTCCCGCCCCGGCGCTCGAGATCAAGTCGACCAGCGAGTCTTCGTCCGCTGCTCCTCCTGCCGCTGCAGGAACCCGCTCGGATCTGGTGGATGTCACGGCACCGATGGTGGGAACCTTTTACCGGGCTCCTGCTCCCGGTGAAGCTGCCTTTGTGGAGATCGGCAACCGCATCTCTGCTGGACAGACCATCTGCATTCTCGAAGCGATGAAGCTGATGAATGAGCTGGAGGCCGAATTAAGCGGCGAAGTGGTGGAGATCTTGGTGGACAACGGCACCCCCGTGGAATTCGGTCAGGTGTTGATGCGCGTCAAGCCTGGCTAAGCGTCCAGGCCGCTTCGATGGCCGACAGCATGCTCTCGCAGCGCGCGATTCCCTGGGCGGCGATGTCGAATCCCGTTCCATGGTCGGGTGATGTGCGCAGAAACGAAAGGCCGAGGGTGGTGTTCACGGCCTGGTCAAAGGCAAGCAACTTCACAGGAATCAGTCCTTGGTCGTGATACAAGGCCAGAATTCCGTCTGGTCCGGACGCGTCGCTGCGGTTCCATGCCTGCGCTGCACTCAGCCAGCAGGTATCCGGCGGCAGAGGTCCCTTGAGCCGGATCGTTGGGTTGGCCTGCGCCCATTGATGCAGCAAAGGCGTGAGCCATTGCTCTTCTTCGCTGCCGAGCTGGCCTTTCTCGCCGGCGTGGGGATTGAGACCGGCCACCAAAAGTTCGGGTGATGGATTGAAGCGCTGGCAAAATCGGGTCAGGGTTTCCAGTTTGCTGCGCACCAGCGCTGGTGTGAGGGCTTGAGACACCTGTTGCAGGGGGATGTGGGTGGTGGCCAGAAGGGTGTTTAGTCGCCATCCCGTGCTGGGTGACACGGCGGTGAACAGCATCGATGCGGATTCGGCTCTGTCGAGTTCGGCCAGGCGTTCGGTCTGCCCGGGATAGGGATGGCCCGCCGCATGCCAGGTGTGCTTGGCGATCGGCGCTGTGACCAGGGCCCGCCCGTGCCCTGCCTGGACCAACTCAACAGCGCGACTCAACCAGCGGAATCCGGCTGCCCCACCAGCGGCCCCCGCGTCGCCTGGATTCACGGGAGCGCCGGGGATCGGAAGGTCTTCCACGTCCAGGTCATCTGGATCCGCCAAGGGAACGCCCGTGAGGTTGCGCAGGCGTTGATGGGTGCGTTTGAGGCTGGCTCTGCAGCCCACCAGCAACGGTTTCATGCCCTCTGGACAACGCGGATGGGCAAGGGCTTTGAGGGTGACTTCCATGCCGATTCCGGCGGGATCCCCTAAAGCGATCACGAGATGTTGATTAGCGTCGGTGCGTTGATGGAGCGGGATCATGCTGCGCTGGCTGGTGATCGGGTTGCTGCTCTATGGCCTGGGAACTGCTCTGAGGCAGGGATGGCTGGAGGTTCAGTGGAGCCAATTTCTCCATGACGCTGGGCTGACGTTCATCGATCCCGACCAGCCCCTTGAATTGCATGAACTGCCCATGTTTAAGCCTGAGACGACGCAGTCCCCGACTCCCTGAGGGTCTCGACCGCGAGGCATTGCGCCAGGCCGCTGCGGTAGGTCGGGTGGATCAGCTCGTAACCGAGATCCTCACGCAGGCGCCGGTTGCTCACCCGCCGGTTGTCTGCCCAGAAGGATCGGGCCATGGCGCTCATGCCGGCTTCGGCTTCGGCGAACGCTTTGGGTTGGGGAAGCTCGCAGTTCAGCAGGGATGCGGCGTAGCGGTGCACCGAAACGCTCGCTGCTGGTTCGTCATCGCACACATTCACGATCTCTGGATGCTGACCCTGCGCGGAGCAGTGCATGAGATGGAGGGCGGCCGCGGCCACGTCATCCACATGAATGCGGCAGAACATCTGCCCTGGCTTATCCACCGGCTGCAACGTTCCTGCTTTGACCGCAGCGAGAGGGGAGCGGCCAGGCCCATAGATTCCTGGTAAACGCAGGATCTGCAGGGGGAGTCCGCTGGCCTGCCACTCCTGCTCGCACGCCAGCCGTCGTCGGCTTCGCTCTTGACTGGGTTGTGGAGGGTCGTTTTCGCAGACCCAGGCTCCGTCGGTGTTGCCGTACACCCCTGTGGTGGAGAGATAGCCCACCCAGCGCAGCGGCCACCGCTTGATCTGATCGCCGAGCGTTGTCAGCACTGGATCGTTGCCATCGCGATCGGGCGGGATGGTGTTGAGCAGATGGGTGACACCCTCGAGCTGGTGAGGATCGGGACCCTGTCCGCTTGCCGAGTCGAAGGTGAGGTGTCCGCTGCCTGGAGCGGGTTCACGCCGGGTGCTGATCACGGGGATCCCCAGGGCAGCAGCGAGGGCCGCGAGCCGGCCGCCACTGAACCCGGCGCCCAGGATGCAGAGCTTGGAGCCAGCAGGCAGGGGCCTGCAGCGGTTGACAAGCGATTCAGGCATGAGTACAAACGTATTATTCGCCATTCAGTCGTGACCGGATCCTGTCTTTCCCTGGTGTCATCCCAGAACTCCATGCTGCCGCGTCGTGCGCCGATCCGCAGGGCTCGTGCCGCAGCTCGTCAGGACACCGGCCTGCTGCGCGCCGTGATGGCCGCCGCTGCTGCTGCATTGGTGAGCGGAGCGTTTCTGTTGGCTCCAGAGCAGCCGGAGCAGCAGGCTTCCATCTGCCAACAGCACCATTCAGTGGATGCCTGCCGGGTTTGGTGATCAGGCCACCTGGAAGGCCCAGTCGTTGTCGTCCTGCTGATTGGTTAACAGCGGGTCTGCATCGGTGGAATCGGCTGTTGCTTGTTGAAGATCAGGTTGGGCCCATTGCAGCAGGCGCAATGCCAGGCGCAGATCCCCATCCATCCAGGCGCGGATCGCCATGGCGCGGCGTGGATCATAAAAACGCTGACGCCGGTACCAGTCGAAGACATCGGCATCCGACTTGTGGCCATTGCATGACAAGCAGGCCGGTACGCAGTTCTCGGTGATGCTTAATCCGCCCCGACTTCTCGGCAATACATGATCGATTGATTCAGAAGGTTTGCCGCAATAAATACAGCTTTTACCGGTGTAAGTATGAAGCGATTGACGCCATCTTCGGACACGTAATTTAGGACAGAGATCTTCGAGAAAGACTGCATCTCTGCTGTGCATCCGAATCATTCGGTTGCTTGAAGTGTGCCGTGACCACCACCATCGTCAATGTGTTCAAGACTGCATTTTGGCGATTTCGTTGTGAATGCTTGGGGACGGTGTCTGCCCCCTTGTTTCTCTCGCTGAAAGGCATAAGATAATGATTGCTGAATTGGGTCCACGGCGGGATCTCCTCCTGGCTGCAGTTTTGGGTTGACGCCATCGGGCCTTGTGCGCGCAACGTATCCCTTCGATGCGGTCACCCATGCGCAAATGGGGCGCATCCGTCCTCGCGGGCTCTGGCGCGGTGCATCCCTCGGTTGGGAATTCCCGCTCGCAGCGGCTGAGACCTTGCTGGAGCGTTTTGGTGCCCGCTTTCGTGTGGAGGATGAGCTCCTGCGCTGGCTGCATTGGCACCGGCACCCCCTGCCGCCTCTGCCCCATCACCGTGAGCTGATTGCCCAGGCTGATCTGAATCGACCCTTGGTCGATGGCCGCAGGCCTCTTCCCCATCAGCGATCCGGTGCCCGTTGGCTCCTCGCCCGTCGGGGAGCGCTTCTCACGGACGAGATGGGGCTCGGTAAAACGCTCACCGCGCTGCTGGCAGCGCGAGCGCTGCTGCGAGTGGTTCCTCTGCGCCTTCTGGTTGTCGCCCCGGTGGGTCTGCATCCCCACTGGCAACGGGAAGCGGCGGCCGTTGATCTTGAGCTGTGTCTGCACAGCTGGGCACGGCTGCCCAGCGAACTTCCTGAAGCGGGCACCGTCATGGTGGTGGATGAAGCGCACTACGCCCAGACGATGCAGGCGCAGCGCACCCAAGCTTTGCTGCGCTTAGCCCGTCATCCGCGCCTGCGTGCGATTTGGATGCTCACGGGCACGCCGGTGCGCAATGGCCGACCGATTCAGCTGTACCCCCTGTTGGCTGCGATCGACCATCCGCTCGCCCGTGATCAGCGCTCCTTTGAGGAGATGTTCTGTCAGGGCCACTGGAGCGAACGCGGTGGACAGCGACGCTGGCGTGTGGATGGAGCGAGCCGTCTGGAGGAGTTGCGCAGGCTCACCAGGCCACTGGTGCTGCATCGCCGCAAGCAGCAGGTGCTGGGCCTGCCTCCGAAGCGTCGCTCCTTTCTGCCTGTGGCACTGGAGCCCAACCAAGCCCGTGGCATGGACCACCGTCTTGCGTTGGTGGTGGAGGACTATCGCCGTCGCGTTAAGGCCGGAAAGGTGCGTTCTGATGCTGAATCTCTCGCGGTGCTGACGTCATTGCGTTTGATTGCCGCGGAATTCAAGCTGCCGGCCGCTGAACGTCTCGTGCAGCAGCTGCGGGCGCAGGGCGAATCCGTGGTGCTGTTCAGCTCCTTTGTGGCGCCCCTCGTGCTGTTGCAGCAACGTCTGGGTGGAGCCTTGCTCACCGGTCGGCAGAAACCGGAGGAGCGTCAGACAGCGGTGGATCAATTTCAGGCTGGGTCGACCGATCTGCTGCTGGCGACCTACGGGGCCGGTGGTCTGGGATTCACGCTTCACCGAGCCCGTCAGGTGGTGCTGTTGGAGCGCCCCTGGACCCCTGGCGATGTTGATCAGGCCGAGGATCGCTGCCATCGGCTGGGCATGGATGGGGAACTCGTGAGCCATTGGCTTCAGCTTGGTCCAGCGGACCAGCTCGTTGATGGACTGGTGGCCAGCAAGGCCAGTCGCATCGAGCTGCTGATGGGTCCGCGACGGGTGAGCGTTGAACGTCAGTCGTTGCCGGCGATGGTGGCCCGCAGCTTGCAGGATTGCTGACGCACGCTCAGCTCATGCAGCAGCAGCGGGTCGGGCTTTGGTTGGAATTCAACGTTCTTGATCAGGCGTGCGGCCTTGGCCACGTCGTTGCAGGCCTCATCCGGTCTGTCCATCAGGTTGAAAATCAACGAGCGATCCACCAGGGGAGCTGGATTGCGGCTGTGGGCGCGAACCACTGCATTGCAGCGATCCAAGGCGGCATTCAAGCGCTCGAGATTCAGATTTTCCAGACACTCGGAAGCTCCGATTTCAGCCTCCTGGGTTGAGGAGGCTGGATTGGAAGGCCTCCCGCAGCCCATGCAGCTGACCAGCAACCCGCCGAGAACCAGACCGGAAACGAGCCGCATCAGTAGCTGTAACGATCGTCAGCATCCCAGTTGGGAATCTCCGAACTGTCGCTACTGCTGCTTGTTGTGTTGGTGGATGCAGACGCACGGCCGGATCCGCCGAAGAGATCGCCGAGGTATTGGCCGCAGTCAGGGAAGCTACCGGGATCTTCCACCACGGCCTCGGTGATCATCACAGCGGCGTGTTCGGGCGAGGTTTTGAACAGACCGCTTCCCTGGCGCTTGATCAGCGCGTAGGAGGCTTCCCAACTCACGTTGTGGTTGTTGCCATTGCTGCGCATGTAGCAGTAAACCTGCGCGCCCTTACCGGCGGGACCGTTGGCTGCGGCCCGCGCTGGGGCCGCTGACCACAGCATCCCCGCCATCGGCAGCAGCAGAGCAAGGCGCATGGGAAGGCTGGCCATCGGTAGACAGTTGAGGCGATCTGCGCCAACGTATCGATTCCTGATTCGCTGTCCAGAGCTGGATCAGGAATTGCCGAGGCCAAGGGGGGCCAGCAATTTCACCACCAGGGGCAGCACGAGGAGCACTGTGACCAAGCGGACAGCGTGCAGAGCTGCCACCGCCGCACCAACGCCGTAATCGGCACCGACCAGACTCATGCCGCTGATGCCTCCGGGCGCCGCACCCAGCAAGGTGATCAAGGGATCCACACCGAGCAGCCGGCTGGTCCAGAGACCGATCGCAATCCCTGTGAGGACCAGGGTCACTGTGATCAGCACCGCAGGTCTCCAGAGGTTCTGCAACTGATCGAGGGAGGCCCGTGTCAGACCGGTGCCGATCACCGTGCCGATGCCGATCTGCAGCGCCGTTCGCGTGCCGCTGGGCCACTCCGCCACCTCCACGCGTCCGCTCATGCTCACCACGGCAGCTCCGATCAGCGCTCCGGCGAGCGGCGCCGCTGGAAGCCCTGTTTTCAGTGCCAGCAGTCCAAAGACGGTGCCTGCCAGCAGGTACACCAGCAGGGTCAACAGAGAAGTCAGCACAACAAACTCCCAGCGGGTGGTTGTTCAGTCTCTGTCCACAGTGGCATCACCCGATCCACAACTTGCGGGTCCGACTTGAGGGTCTGTGCTGCATGTGTTGTGATCAGCCCATCACTGTTCCTGTCCCGGATGACCCAGTCCGTGTCTTTCCGTATCACCCGAACGGCTGAGGATGTCGCTCAGACACTCAACGCCTTGTCTCAACGCCTGATCAGGTTGGAGCAACGCCTGGAAAGTGTTGAACTGCAGATGAAGCAGCAACGCAGCGAAGCGCAGACGATGCCGGCTGAAGAGCTGCATCGCCTGGATGGTGTCGATCAGTTGCTGCTCGAGTGTCAGGAGCTGCTTGGTCGTTCAGAACACCAGCTGGACGAACCGGATGTGGATCTGGCCGCATGAGGCTGGTCAGGGGTGGCAAAATAAAAAGAAAGCCAACCATGGCACTCACAACTCTCTCCACATCTGGTAACCGCGGTTCCGGAAACGTTTCGCGACCAGGCTGTTCCTCCTCAGGTCTGCCCATGCCAGGACACCGTCGCAGCTTTTTTGAAGGTGGTCACCAGCTGGAAAAGCTGGAGTTCGCTCTTGCCGTTGCGATCACCCGCGGTGATGACAACCGATCTGAGCTTCTTCGGGCTCAGATTGCTGAGCTGGGGGGCAACGTTGAAGAACCTGGCACCTGACGCCTTGGTTTGACATTCAGCGAACGATTGTGTTGGGCTTTTCTTTGTGATCTTTTATTGATATAGTTTATGCAAGTGGAAAAAGTAGAGACGTGGTTGCCACGCTATTGAAGTCATCAGGTCAGACAACAACAACGAGCTCAACGCGAGAGCAATGCCTTGAATTGGCTGAACAGCATTACGAGCAAGCACGCCTCAATGCAGAGGCTGGACAGATGTCAGAAGCGGCTCAATTGATTCTCAAGGCCCTTGATCAGGAGCGCCGCGCCGGCAGTGTGGGCCCGCAAGTGATGCAATTGATCAAACCGCGTTCAGTGTCTGCGTGGGGTAATCGCAGCTGAAAACGATCTAAAAGTTGTAGGCAAGCGGGTGACCGGACTCGAACCGGCGACGTTCAGCTTGGGAAGCTGACATTCTACCACTGAATTACACCCGCGCTCTGGGCATGATGGTATCTCATGCCCTTGGTGAAAGGTTTGCCGAATCGTGCTTCTTTCAGCTGTTCAGTGCTGAAGAGGCTGCGCTGAGCCCAGCGCCCATCGTGCCTTTGTGCAGACCCAAAGACTGCAGCACGGATTCGATGGCGGCCACAGCTGTGAGCACATCGCGATCACAGACAAACCCAAGATGGCCGATCCGGAACACCTGACCTTTGAGATGGTCCTGTCCGCCAGCCAGCAGGATGTCGAATCGCTCCTTGACTGTTTTGCGGAGCTGTTCAGCATCAATACCATCCGGCGCCACAGCGGTGATGGCAGGGCTGCCGTAGCCTTCCGCCGCGAACAGCGGCAGACCGATGGCCTTCATCGCTGCAGTGGCTGCAGCGCGATGGCGTGCGTGCCGGGCGAAGATCGAATCCAGGCCCTCTGTCTGCATCATCTCCAGCGCTGCATCCAGGGCGAAGTAGAGATTCACCGCCGGCGTGAATGGGTTGCTGTTTTTGGCTGCTGTTTTCCGATAAGGGCCCAGATCCAAATAGAACTTGGGAAGGTCGGAGCGTTCGTAGGCGCTCCAGGCCCGATCGCTCATGGCCACGAAGCTCAGGCCAGGGGGCATCATGTAGCCCTTTTGGGAGCCTGAGGCCACCACGTCGAGGCCCCAGGCATCCATGGGAACGTTGGTGGCGCCGAGGCTCGTGACGCAGTCAGCGATGGTGAGCGCCACGCCGTGGGCCTTCACGTGGCTGCTGATTGTTTCCAGATCGTTGATCACTCCGGTGGAGGTTTCGGAGTGCGTGAGGATGACTGCCTTGACGGCTTTGTCGGTATCGGCCTCGAGAGCCCTGCGGAAGGCCTCAGGGTCGAGAGGCTGGCCCCACTCGGCCTTGATCACCTCCACATCGAGTCCATAGGCCCGCGCCACCTTCACCCAGCGCTCACCGAACTTGCCGTTGTCTCCGCAGAGCACACGATCGCCGCGGCTCAGGGTGTTGATGATGCCGGCTTCCATGGCCGCCGTGCCGCTTCCGGTGATCACCAGCACGTCGCTGCTGGTCTGATGCAGCCAGCGCAACTGGGCATTGGTGCGCTCCACCACGGCCTGGAATTCCCCGCTGCGGTGACCGATCGGGTGTCGCCCCATGGCCTTCAGCACCGTTTCGGGCACCGGGGTGGGCCCGGGAATCATCAGGGTCAGCTTGTCCTGCACGGCCTACGGAGTGCCAATCCTCCATCCTAAAAAACGACCTGCTGCCTGCTCCGCTATCGCCGCCCCTGTTGTTGATTCCGGATCCGGACTCACCCTGCCGGTGTGGGTGGCGGCGGCAGCCCGTGCTGCCACCCAGGTGTTGCAAGGGCATCCAGCGCCGGACCGGGTCAGCCTGACGATTCCTGGGGAGGCTGCTCCCCGCAGCGTGCCGATCCAGGCGGCGAGTTGTGTGCGCGATGGTGCGCAGGCCTTGGCCATCAGCGTGTGTGATCCCGGTCCTGGTCTCGACCTCACCCGTGGTTTGGAGATCTGGGTGCATGCCTGCTGGGGTTCTGCCGATCAAGGTTGGCTGTCGTTGAAGGCCGGGGCGGGGGTTGGTCGGCTTGAGAGCGATGGCTCCCTGTGCATCTCTGGTTTCGCCAGGGAGTTGCTGGAGTGCAATCTCCACGACCTCGTGCCCAGCGGCCGGCGTCTGGACCTTGAGGTGGTGCTGCCCCGGGGCGAACAGTTGGCGCAACGCACCAGCAACGCCGCCTTTGGTGTGGTGGAGGGCCTGGCGCTCATCGGCACCCAGGCCGAGGTGCAAGCCAGTGCTTCTCCAGATCAGCTCCAGGCCGCGCTGAATCAGCTTCAGTCTCTGACGGGGTCATCCGATTTTCAGGGGCGGCTCACGTTGGTGATCGGTGAAAACGGTCTTGATCTGGCCCGATCGCTCCAGCTCTCGGCCCATCAGCCCCAGCTGAAGGCCGGTAACTGGATGGGTCCGCTGCTGGTGGCTGCCGCTGAAGCGGGAGTGCAGGAGCTCCTGCTCTTCGGCTACCACGGGAAACTGGTGAAGTTGGCTGGCGGCATCTTCCACACCCATCACCATCTCGCGGATGGGCGTTTGGAGGTGCTGGTGGCCCAAGGGGTGAAGCAGGGCTTGCCGGGTGAATACCTGCGTGGCTTGATGGCTGCTGCCTCCCTGGAAGACGCCTTCCACTGGCTGGCGGATCAGGATCGGGATCAGGCAGTGGCCTTGTGGCAGGCCATGGCCGCGGCGGTGGAAGAGCGAAGCCTGGCCTACCTGGCCCGCTACGGCTGCAACGGCATGGGCGTGGGCGCAGCTCTCTTCGATCGGCAACGTCGGTTGCGCTGGGCAGGACCGCGTGGGCAGGAGATGCTCAGGCGTTGTGAGGTCCTTCTCTACGCTGAGTGATCGGCCGCTGATTGTGCGGCCACCCGTTCCACGGCTCACGGGCGAGATGTCACAGGCTCCGAATGAAGGTCAGCGTCAGCCGGCCATTGTCATTCTTGATTTCGGCTCTCAGTACTCAGAACTGATCGCCAGGCGGGTCCGGGAGACCGAGGTGTTCTCGGTGGTGCTCGGTTACAGCACCACGGCCGAGGACTTGCGCCGGATGGCACCGCTGGGAATCATTCTCAGTGGTGGCCCCAGCTCCGTGTACGCGGAGCATGCACCCCTGTGTGACCCGGAGATCTGGAACCTGGGGATTCCGGTGCTTGGGGTTTGCTACGGCATGCAGCTGATGGTGCAGCAGCTGGGTGGTCGTGTGGTGGCAGCCACCGGTAAAGCCGAATACGGCAAGGCACCGCTTGAGGTGGATGACCCCACCGATCTGCTCACGAATGTGGACAACGGATCCACGATGTGGATGAGCCATGGGGACTCGGTGGAGGCTCTGCCGGACGGGTTTGTGCGTTTGGCTCATACCGCCAATACGCCCGAGGCGGCGGTGGCCAATCTCCAGCGCAGGCTCTACGGCGTGCAGTTCCACCCCGAGGTGGTGCATTCCACCTGCGGGATGGCGATGATCCGCAATTTCGTTTATCACATTTGCGGCTGCGAGCCGGATTGGACCACGGCGGCGTTCATCGAGGAAGCCGTGAAGCAGGTGCGCTCCCAGGTCGGTGACAAGCGGGTGCTGCTGGCTCTGTCTGGGGGTGTCGACTCCTCCACCCTGGCCTTTCTGCTCAAGAAGGCCATCGGTGATCAGCTCACCTGCATGTTCATCGACCAGGGATTCATGCGGAAGGGGGAGCCGGAATTCCTCATGGATTTCTTTGATCGCAAGTTCAACATTCACGTTGAATACATCAATGCTCGCCAGCGTTTTCTCGACAAACTCAAAGACATCACCGATCCAGAGCAGAAGCGCAAAATCATCGGCACGGAGTTCATCCGTGTGTTCGAAGAGGAGAGTCGTCGCCTGGGGCCCTTCGACTACCTGGCCCAGGGAACGCTCTATCCCGATGTGATCGAGAGTGCCGGCACCGACGTGGACCCCAAAACCGGTGAGCGGGTGGCGGTGAAGATCAAGAGCCACCACAACGTGGGTGGTTTGCCGAAGGATCTCCAGTTCAAGCTGGTGGAGCCCTTGCGCAAATTGTTCAAAGACGAAGTGCGCAAGGTGGGTCGCTCGCTCGGTTTGCCCGAGGAGATCGTCCGGCGTCATCCCTTCCCAGGGCCTGGTCTGGCCATCCGCATCCTCGGCGAAGTGACGGCCGAGAAACTCAACTGCCTGCGTGATGCGGATCTGATCGTCCGCGAAGAGGTGAAAGAGGCGGGGCTGTATCACGAGATCTGGCAGGCATTCGCCGTGTTGTTGCCCGTGCGCTCTGTGGGTGTGATGGGCGATAAACGCACCTACGCCTGGCCGATCGTGCTGCGCTGTGTGTCCAGCGAGGACGGCATGACGGCGGACTGGTCGCGGTTGCCCTACGACCTGATGGAGACCATCTCCAACCGCATCGTGAATGAGGTGAAGGGCGTTAATCGGGTGGTTCTCGACATCACCAGCAAGCCACCGGGCACGATTGAGTGGGAATAAGGGGGCGTAGGGGCTGGTGGGCCAGGCTCAGTGCCGATACTCTTGGCCCCCGGCCTCAAGTCTGTGACCGCTGCTCAACAGCAGGACCTGCAACTTCAGCGTCGTCTGCAGCAGGACAGCATCCAGTTGGCAGGCAAGACCATTTACATCAACCCGTTTCTCTATTGGAGACGGTTTGACAGCAATACGGACCGCTGGTTGCGGGAACCCGGCCAGCTCAGCGAAGAGCAGATCCAGCAGAACCGTGTGCGCTTCTATCCAGAGCTCGAGTGGGCGCTTCTTGATGAGCGTGACCAGGAGATCAAGGATGGGGCCGTTGAGATGTTTCTCAAAAGCCTTGAGCTGATCAGCACCTTCCACCCCGAGCTCACCTCCGGACAGCTTCTGGAGGTGGAGCGCAAGATGGCCATCACCAAGAAACGCTCCTTCGAGCGCTGGGTTGAGAAGTCCTATCGGCGCAGATCCCGGGAGGAAACCAGGGAGAAGCGGCGTTTTGCCCGCAACCGTTTCTGGCGGGGATGGGGCGAATGGATCGCCCTGGACACCACCCATCAGGCCCTGGTGCCGATGGTGGCCTTGCTGGTGCTCTCCGCTGTTGCGGGCTGGTCCCTGGGGTCGTCCCGATCCAGTTGTCCGACACTTGTGCTTCCGCCGGAGCAGACTGGAGTTCGTTGAGTAAGGCGTTCGGAATCCATGGCTGAAGGCCAACCGCTGGATGAGTTGCGTCTGGCTTTGATGCAGGACGTGCTGCCCATGGGACTGGCTTTTGTGGATCGGGTGCGCAGCGAAGGGCCGGCTCGGGTTGTTGAGTCGTTGTCCCAGGGGGATGATCCCCTGGCCGACCTGCGCAAGGAAGGTGAACCTGCCGCGCGGGTGCTGAGAGAGCGACTGGATCAGATCAGTCCGGGCCTTGGGAATCCCGTGATGTCGGTGCAGGTGGAGGTGGAGGAGCCCGCCGAGCCCCAGTCCTCGTCTTCGCTCCCGGACGATCCCAAGGAGCTGCAGGAGGTGCTGGACCGCATCGAGACGCGCCTGCAGCGGCTTGATGCCCTGATCACCCCAGGGGATTAACTCCGTGACCGGTTTTGCGCAGGGGGATGGGCAGCGTCATGCCGGTTTACGCCAGCAGCCACTGGTGCTGCTGGGTTTGGTGCTGTTGGTGAGCACCGCCATGGTGTCCCGCCTGGTGTGGCTCCAGGTGCTGGAAGCGCCGCGCTTTCGCCAACTCGCTGATGAGAACCGCATTCGTCTGGTGCCGCGCTCGCCCACACGCGGTCGGCTGTTGGATCGCAAGGGCCGGGTGTTGGCTTCCAGCAAGCTCACCTATTCGCTGTATGTGGAGCCGCGTCTGGTGGATGACGCGGCCTGGCCGGAGTTGCGCGATCGCCTGGCTCGGCTGCTGAATCTCGATGCGGACGTGCTGGATCAGCGTCGGGGTGGCGGCTTTGCCAGGGATGGTTACCGCATCAATCTGGCCACGGATCTCAAGCCGGAACAGGTGCTGCGTTTCCGCGAGCAGGCACTCGGGCTCAAGGGGGCGCAAGTGGATGTGGACATCCTGCGGGCCTATCCCCATGGAACCCTGGCGGCCCATGCCCTCGGGTATACCCAGCCGATCACGGAAGACGAATACAAATCACTGGCCAAGAAGGGCTACAAGATCCGTGATCGGATCGGCCGGATCGGTGTGGAGGCGGCCTACGAATCCCACTTGCGCGGCGCCTGGGGCGGCCAGATGCTCGAGGTGAATGCCATGGGTGAGGTGCAGCGTCACCTCGGTGACCGTCCGTCGGTGGCGGGCAAGGATCTCACCCTCACCCTGGATCTCGACCTGCAGAAGGTGGCCGAGCAGGCCCTGGCCGACAAGCCCGGGGGCGCCATCGTTGCCATGGATCCAAGAACGGGCGCCATCTTGGCGTTGGCGAGCAAGCCCACCTTTGACCCCAACTTCTTCTCCAAACTCGTCACCACCCAGAAGGAGTACGACGCGCTGTTCTCCAACCCGAAGAAGCCCTTGCTTTCGAGGGCGATGAATCCTTACGACCCCGGCAGCACCTGGAAGGCGGTGACAGCGATGGCTGCCATGGAGTCAGGCAAATTCCCGCCGGACACCAAGTTGCCCACCATGGCGTGCATCACCTACGGCGGTCATTGCTTCCCCGACCACAACGGCGCTGGTTTCGGCACCATCGGTTACGCCGATGCGTTGCGCTTCTCCAGCAACACTTTCTTCTATCAAGTGGGGGTGGGAGCCGGTTCTCGCGCCCTGCAGAAAGCGGCGACAGCCCTGGGCTTCGGGCAGAAATCAGGGATTGAGATCGGCTGGGAGGAAAGTGTCGGTTTGGTGGGTGATGAAGACTGGGCCGCGGCCGGTCGCGGCTGGGCGGAACCGGGAACAACCCCATGGATTCCGGAGGACATGGCCAGTGCGTCCATCGGTCAGTCGGTGGTGCAGATCACGCCCCTGCAGCTGGCTCGGGCCTATTCGGTGTTTGCCAACGGTGGCTGGCTGGTCACACCCCATCTGGCGGATCAGGGTCTGGACTGGACCGATGCCTCCCGTCGCACCAAGGTGGACATGAAGCCTTCCACCCTGGCCAAAATCCGAGAAGGTCTGCGCAAGGTGGTGTCTGATGGCACTGGGTTTGGCCTCAACGGGCCGGGCATTCCACCAGCAGGAGGCAAGACGGGCACCGCGGAGGACAGCACCGGCGGTCCGGACCATGCCTGGTTTGCCACCTATGCCCCCTATCCCGAGGGAGAGATTGTGATCGTGGCCTTTGCGCAGAACACGCCCGGGGGAGGGTCCGTGCATGCGTTGCCGATGGCCAAGAAAGTGATGGAGATGTGGAACCGCAAGCGTGCGCAGCCGATCCCGTCGCCTTCGTAAACGCCTGATTCAGGCCGCTGCGTTCAGCTGAGGTTGCTTGAGAACCTGGCGGTAATACCCGCGCAGCTGTTCGGTAGCTCCGGCCCATCCCCAGCGTTCCGCTTCCGAGCGGGCCGCATTGCGCAAGGCCTGGCGCTCCACGTCGTTGCCCAGCAGGCGTTGGGTGGCTGCGATCAGGCTGGCTGCTCCGCCATCGGCGCCGTCGGGTTCATAGAGGCAGCCATTCACCCCGTCGCTGATGATGTCGGGAATGCCCCCGCGGTTGGCCCCCACCACCGGGCAACCGGCAGCCATGGCCTCCAGCAGCACCAGACCCAGGGTTTCGGTGCTGGAGGGGAAAAGGAAGGCGTCGCCGCTGGCGTAGGCACCAGCGAGCTCCTCGCCGGCCAGGTAGCCCACGAATGTGGTGGCGGTGCCCTCGAAGTGCTTCTCCAGTTGCTGCCGGTGCGGCCCATCACCCACCAGGGCGAGGCGGGCGTCGGGCAGGGCCTCGAGCACTGGTTTGATGCGCTCGATCTGTTTCTCAGCGGAGAGACGGCCCACGTAGAGCAGCAGGGCTCCGCGATCGTCATGGCGGCCGAGCAGGCGCTGGCGGAGCTCAGCACTGCGCAGGTCCGGCCGGAACAGCTCGGTGTCCACCCCGCGCTGCCAGAGGTCTGTGTGCTGAATCCCCTTGTCGCTCAGTTCCTGCACCATGGCGGTGGACGTGCAGAGATTGAGCAGCGCCTGGTTGTGGGCTGCTTTGAGCAGTTCCCAGAGCAGGGGCTCGAGCATGCCCATGCCGTAGTGCTCGAGATATTTGGGCAGATGGGTGTGGTAGCTCGCCACCAGCGGAATCGATTTGGCTTTGGCCAGCCAGATCCCACCTAGGCCCAGCACCGCTGGATTCACCACGTGGATCAGGTCCGGCTGGAAGCTGTCGATCGCTTCGGAAACCGCGGGTCGGGGCAGCGCCAGCTTGAGTTCGGGGTAAAGCGGCAGAGGCATGGCTGGAACGCCGATCAAGCGCGCTCCCATGTACTCCTCGGGGCAACCCTCCGGACAAAACACGATCACTTCGTCACCGGCATCCACCAGGTGTTTCACCGTTTTGGTGAGACGGGTGACGATGCCATCGACCTTGGGAAGGAAGGTCTCGGTGAAGAAGGCGATTTTCAAGGGAGTGCCCTGATCAAGCGGTGGCGATGGCCTGGGCCTGGGTTTTGGTCCAGGCGGAGGTGCAGAGGATGCGGTTGCGATCGCAACGGTCGGCGTAGCGCGTCGCGATCTCCACCACTTCCTTGAGCAGGCCGTCATCGAGGGTGGTGGGATTGAGTCCCAGCTCGATGAAGCAGCGATTGTCCACGATCAGGTCGTTCTCCACGGCCTCATTGCGGGGGTTGGGGAGGTTGTTGACCTGCGCACCGGTGAGGGCGGCGACCTTTTTGGCCAATTCACCCACCTGATGACTTTCGGTCATCTGGTTGAAGATCTTCACCCGTTCGCCCTGGGTTGGGGGGTTCTCCAAGGCCAGCTGCACACACTTCACGGAATCGCGGATGTGAATGAAGGCGCGGGTCTGGCCGCCGGTGCCGTGCACGGTGAGGGGGTAACCGATGGCCGCTTGCATCAGAAAGCGGTTGAGCACCGTGCCGTAGTCGCCGTCGTAATCAAAGCGATTGGTGAGGCGCGGGTCGCGGTCGGTGGCATCGGTGTTGGTGCCCCAGACGATCCCCTGGTGGAGGTCGGTGATGCGGACCTTGTCGTTCTTGTTGTAGTAGAGGAACAGCAACTGATCGAGCGTCTTGGTCATGTGATAGACGCTGCCCGGGCTGGCGGGATGGAGGATCTCCTCCTCGAAACGGCTGCCGTCCGGCTGGGGGACCTCCACCTTGAGGTAGCCCTCGGGAATCGTGGCACCGCGGTGGGAGCCGTAGCCGTACACGCCCATGGTGCCGAGGTGCACCACATGGATGTCCTGGCCGCTTTCCACGATCGCGGCGAGCAGGTTGTGGGTGCCGTTGACGTTGTTATCGACGGTGTAGCGCTTGGTGGCGCTGCTCTTCATCGAATAGGGAGCAGCGCGCTGTTCGGCGAAGTGCACCACGGAGTCGGGCTTTTCCTCGATCAGCAGATCCAGCAGCCGCTGATATTCGTGGGCGATGTCCATGTGCACGAAGCGCATGGGTTTGCCGCCGATCTCCTCCCAGGCCTTGAGTCGCTCGCCAATCGAGGTGATCGGGGTGAGTGACTCCACCTCAAGGTCGACATCGATCTTGCGCCGACTCAGGTTGTCCACGATCAACACGTCGTGGCCCTGATCAGCGAGATTCACGGCACAGGGCCAGCCGCAGAAGCCGTCACCACCGAGAACGAGAACTTTCACCTCAAACTCCTGCTGAAGCGTGCAAGCCGCCAATCTGAGGCAAGCTACTACAGGCTTTTCAGCTGATCGCCACCGTGAAAGCCATCAGGGCGATCACAAGCAGGGAGCCGCCCATCAGGATCAGTCGGGAGCCATTGCTGTGGCTGGCTTCCTTGCTCAGCACCTCCATGCGCGGCTCTTTTGCGAAAGCGTTCAAACGGCCTCCGTCCTCCTGGGTGACCTGCATGGATTCCTCCTCAATTGGTTCGGACCTTATGGAGCTGATCGGGCAGGGGCCTGAATCCTCAATGCAGCTTCATGGGACTTGATCTGTCGTTACAGACAGCTCAGTCGTTGACCTTGCCGGTGGTGGGTGAGCTGGGTGAGGCCTGAGCACGGGTGGGCAGCCGGCCCGCTTGGAAGGCCTGGCGCCCCGCCCGCACGGCGGAGGCCATCGCTTCGGCCATCAGCGGTGGGTTGCCAGCCAGGGCGATGGCACTGTTCACCAGAACGGCGTCTGCTCCCATTTCCAGGGCAGCCGATGCTTCGCTGGGCACGCCGATGCCTGCATCCACCACCACGGGCACCGAAGCGTTTTCGATGATCAGGGCGATGTTGGAGGCGTTGCGCAACCCCTGCCCAGACCCGATCGGAGATCCCAGGGGCATCACCGTGGCGCATCCCACCTCTTCGAGGCGTTTGGCCAGCAAGGGATCCGCATTGATGTATGGCAGCACCGTGAAGCCCTCCTTCACCAGCTGTTCAGCCGCTTCCAGCGTTCCGAAAGGGTCTGGCAACAGGTGACGGCTGTCGGGAATCACTTCCAGCTTCACGAACGTGTTGTGCTCCTGGCCGGCAAGCCGGGCCAGTTCCCGACCCAAACGCGCCACCCGGATCGCTTCCTCTGCCGTGGTGCAGCCAGCGGTGTTGGGAAGCATCCAGATCTTTGTCCAGTCGATCGCTTCCATCAGTCCGGCGTGCCCGGCCGCCACCGTTTGCACCCTGCGCACCGCCACGGTCACCATCTCGCAGTCGGAACGATCCAGGCTCTGTTGCATCAACGCCAGGTTTGGATACTTTCCCGTGCCGGTGAACAGCCTGCTGCGGAACTGGCGGCCACCGATCACAAGCGTGTCGGTGCTGGTCGGGGTCGAATCCATGAAAAGGAACGGAGGGACTGGTTAGGGAACCGGATCGGAAAACGGACGCGCACCGCTGAGGGGCACTACCGTGCATCCCATCATCCGTTCTCGTCACGTCTGTCACCATGGACATGAACGCGCCGATTGAGATTCCGGCGACTTTCGAACCGTCTTTGCCCCTGGACAGCTCAGTTCTGGACGAGCCCCTGGTGTTGGACGGCACGGTTCAACAATTCGATCCGGTGCTGCGTGCGGCTGATCTGGCTGCCTCGATGCCCCGGCAATGGTGCGGTAGCTACAAGTCGTTCACGTCCGGCAGCGCTGTGGAGGTGAAGCTCACCCTGGCGAGCGTGGAACCGATCGGCCAGATGGTGAACCTCCGCGGTGACATGGAGATCGCCGGTGTGAGCACTCCCGTGCAGGGCAACCTCAACGCCACATCCGACCAGCTCGACCTGCTTCCTCTGGCCGGTGAGCTTGCCGATGATCTTGAGGCTGGCGGTGATTTTCTCGGACTGCAGGGACTGAGCCTGTCCGGCTGGCAGGCACCCCGACTCACCAACCTGGGAGGCAGCCTGAGCTTGGCTCCCAGTTGCTCCAGTTCAGAAACCCTTCCCGTCCGCGCTCTCTGGTGATTCGTTCGTTGGAGTTGCCTCCGAGCGGCTGCTGGCTTGACGCTTGGCAGCCCGCTCGAGGCGTTTGAGGCGCTTTTTGGCGGTTGGATTCTCGGGTTCGAGGTTGAGAACCTTGCGGTACAGCTCGCAGGCTGCATCACGGTTGAGCAACCGTTCTTCGGCAAAAGCCAGGTTGTTGAGAGCGACGGGATACTCCGCTTTGGCCTGCAGGGCCAATTTGTAATGCCGGATCGCTGTTGAAAAATCCTTCTGGGCGGCCAGCGAAAAGCCCAGAGCGTTCTGGATCAGTGCGCGTGCTTCCTGCGGTTCGTTTCCGAGCCGTTTCACGGCTTGCCGCAGGGTTGCCGTGGCTTGGGGATACAGGCGCTTGCGCAGTTGCACAGAGGCCAGCTCGTAGAGATCACCGGCATCGCGGGATCCGGCCGCATCCGCCTGCTCGAGACGGATGAGGTTTTGTTCATCGCGGCGGACGCGCAGGAGTTGACGACCAACGACAACAGCGACGATCGCGAGCAGGCCGATGAGGCCCAGCAGATAAGTCTGCGGGAGGAGCGATTCCATGGAGGGAAGAGAAGGTCCCGAGGCGGGACGCTACTCAACCCTGCGTGGCATTCACCACAGTTGTGAAGCTGGAAGGATCAGCCACAGCCAATTGCGCCAGCATCTTGCGGTTGATGCGCACGTCGGCCTGCTTCAAGCCACCGATCAGACGGCTGTAGCTCACGCCGTTGAGACGCGCTGCTGCATTGATGCGTGCAATCCACAGACGGCGGAAATCACGCTTGCGCCGGCGCCGGTCGCGGTAGGCATTGCACAGGGCCTTCATCACCCGCTGGTTGGCGGTGCGGAACAGGGTTCCGTTGCTGCCGCGGAAACCGCGAGCTAAGCGGAGGATTTTGTTGCGGCGCTTGCGGGCGACATTGCCTCTCTTGACGCGTGCCATGAATTCGGTGGGTGATTAAAAAACGATCGTGCGCTGAAACTGATCAGGCGTAAGGCATCATCAGGGCCACCCGATCCTCGTCCGTCCGGTCCACCACAGCTTTGGTGGCCAGGTGGCGCTTCAGTTTCGGGCTCTTGTGATCCAGCAGGTGGTTGCGGAAGGCGCGCCGACGCAGGAACTTGCCAGTGCCTGTTGCTTTGAACCGCTTGGCGGCTGCTTTGCGGGTCTTGAGCTTGGGCATGTCTCTGGCGGCACGGGGCACAAACGAAGACAATAGAACCTCGCCCTCCCTGCAGCCAAATGTCCGGTGTCCGATCCCTGGCCCACCTGCTGGTGCTGCCGGTTGTGGCAACGGTCGGTTGCCGGGCGCAAGACCTCAAGTCGATGCCGCCGGCCCCGCAGGCTCCGGCGCTGCCCACCCACCGCGCCGTGCCGGCGCCGCCCGCTGCCGGGCAGGCGATTCTGTGGGTGTCGCTCGCCGATCATCTGGGCCGCGGCACCCAAGCGCAGCGTTCCGCGCCTCTGCTCACGCTCACCAGTGCCGGCCCAGCACCGCTGCAGCTCCTTGATCCCAGCGGCACCGTGGTGGCCGATGGTCCAACCCTGGTGTTCAGCTGGCGGTTGGTGCCTCTGGAGTCTCCCCTTGCCGTGGCCAGGCGG
This sequence comes from Synechococcus sp. CS-197, assembly GCF_025128215.1. NCBI lineage: Bacteria > Bacillati > Cyanobacteriota > Cyanophyceae > Synechococcales > Synechococcaceae > Synechococcus > Synechococcus sp. CS-197. The sequence goes on from NZ_JAHLZC010000014.1 coordinate 35,030, forward strand.
GTGGCAGGGCCTCTCGCCAGTTTCGAATCCGCTGAGCGGCTGGCGCAGCGTTGGCGGGATCAGGGTGTGGAGGCCAAGGTCGCTCACCCCGATGAGTGGGAGGTGTGGGCACCGGCCGATGCGCCGGATCTTCCCGGTGTGCCGTTGCGTGATGTCACATCCACGCTTGCGGCCGAGGTTCGACCCGTGCTGGAGGGGCCAGAGGGTGGCCGCACGCTCCAGGGGCCTCTGCAGTTGCAAGCCCCCAATGGGCTGCGCTGGAAGGGTGGTGTGATGCGTGGCCCCTTCCGGCTGCAGGCCGATGCCTACGGCAGCTGGACCTTGCTGGAGCAGGTGCCTGTGGAGCGCTATCTGGAAGGCGTGGTTCCCCATGAGATCGGCGCAGGCTCTCCCCCTGCAGCGCTGCAGGCCCAGGCGGTTTTGGCCCGGACCTGGGCTCTGGCCAACAGCCATCGTTTCGCGATTGACGGCTATCACCTCTGCAGCGACACCCAGTGCCAGGTTTACAGCGATCCGCGCCAGGCTTCGGCTTCGGTCCGTGAGGCCATCCGCGCGACCTCCGGTGAAGTGCTCCGCTGGGAGGGCCAACCCATCCACGCGGTGTATCACGCCACCAATGGCGGGATCAGTGCCAGCGCTGAAGAAGCCTGGGCGATGGACCCACTGCCCTATGTGCGTGTGCAGCCGGATGGATCCCAGGCCTGGCGAGACGCCACGGGGCTGCCCCTGCAGTCGGCGGAGAGTTTGAGATCACTCCTGCAGCGCCGGGATGGTGCCTACGGCGCTGGTCATCCGCGCTTTCGCTGGACCCGCAGTTATTCCGCCGGCCAACTGGCCCAGGCGTTGGCGGCAGCCGGCAAGGGCAATGCCCTTCCCACCAAAGTCAGCGTGCAGGACCGGGGACCGAGCGGACGCGTGCTGGCTTTAGCGATCGAGCGCGACGGGGGCGCACCCGCGGTGGTGCTGCGCCTTGATGCGATCCGCAGGACGCTTCGCCGTCTGCCCAGCACCTTGTTTGTGCTCCGGCCTGAGGGTGCGAGGGCCTGGCAATTCCAGGGCGGTGGATTCGGTCATGGCGTGGGCCTGTCGCAGGCCGGGGCCATTGATCTGGCCGGCCGCGGCTGGAATGCTCAGCGCATCCTTGAGCATTACTACCCCGGGACCCAATTGGAGCCGCTTCGGCAGGCCCCACCGGTTCCACCGGTTCAGGCCCCTTAAAGTTCAAGCACTTTGCGATTGGGGAGGGGCGTGGCCGCAGGTACAGGTGATCACCGACGCGGCAAGACGGCTCTCTTTCTTGCGGCCTGCGGCTGGGCCGGGGCTGCACCCCATTGGTTGGATCCGAGCCGAAGCCTTCTGCCCGCTCTCACCCTCGCCGTGCTCCTCGGTGGCTATGGCTTGCGCACTGTGTTGCGCAGGGAGTCGTTGGGTGATGGCTCTGAGCCCGGCTTGACCAGCGCTGATCCAGAGGAAGGGGCCAATACGGCGCGGCCAACCGTGGATGTGGTGGTGGCGGCCAGGGATGAGGAGGCCGTCGTCACCCGCTTGGTGGAGCGTCTGGCTGCGTTGCGTTATCCCGCTGATCGCCTCAGCCTCTGTGTAGTGGATGACGGCAGCGAAGACCGCACGCCCGAGCGCTTGGCGGTGCTGCAGGATCGTTTTCCAGCGCTGCAGGTGATCCGCCGCCCCCGCAACGCCGGCGGCGGGAAATCCGGCGCGCTCAATGAAGCCCTGGCCCAAACCCAGGGAGAGTGGTTGCTCATCCTTGATGCCGATGCCCAGCTTGCAGACGATCAGCTCGAGCGGCTGATTCCTTTTGCCTGCGGTGGCGACTGGTCGGCCGTGCAGATGCGCAAGGCTGTGACTAATGCCCAGGACAACTGGCTGACCCGGGTGCAGGCGATGGAAATGGCCTTCGATGCCCAGATCCAGCAGGGTCGCCTGGCCGGTGGGGGCGTGGCGGAACTGCGCGGAAATGGCCAGCTGCTGCGCCGGGATCTTCTCGAGGCCTGCGGCGGCTTCAACGAGGAAACGGTCACCGACGATCTCGATCTGAGTTTCCGCTTGCTGTTGCAGGAGGCTCGGATCGGCATTCTCTGGAATCCTCCGGTGCAGGAGGAGGCGGTGGAGACTCTCCAGGCCCTCTGGAAGCAGCGTCAGCGCTGGGCGGAGGGCGGTTTGCAGCGTTTTCTCGATTACTGGCCCGGTTTGCTTTCATCCCGGCTCAACTTGTCCCAGCGCCGCGATCTCGCCAGCTTCTTCCTGCTGCAATACGCATTGCCGGTGGTGTCCTGGTCGGATCTGATCACCAGCCTGCTGAGCCGCACCACACCGGCGTACTGGCCTCTCTCGATCGTGGCGTTCAGTGTGTCGGGGGTCGCCTACTGGCGAGGTTGTCGCCGCTCCAGCGATGGTCCTGATCTCCCCCAGCCGGATGTTCTCAATTTGCTGCTTGGCATCGCCTACCTCAGCCACTGGTTTGTGGTGATTCCCTGGGTGACCCTGCGCATGGCCTTGCGTCCCAAGCGGCTGGTGTGGGCGAAGACGAGCCACCGCGGCCAGGAAGAAACGGTTCAAGCCTGACCCTGGCGGGATGGATCAAGGGTCGAGATCCACATTCAGCACCTGACCGTTGAAGAAATCAGCCAGGCGCTTGGCCTTGTCATCCAGCACGGATGGCTCCTGCCGCTGAACAGCCGCGGAATCGGGTTCCGGAGCTGGGGCAGGTGCAGCACTCGGGGTCGGGGTTGGAGGAAGTGAAGCCGGTGTTGGGGTTGCGGCCAGCGGTCGCGGTGGCAGTTGCGCTTCGCTGCTCGTGACGGCCGGGGCTGGAACGGGAGCCGGTGTGGCGTTGGGTGTGGGCGGTGGCGGTGTCGATGGCGCTGGCATGGCGGCCATCGGTGCAGCCCCCCCATGGCTTTCCAGCACGAGTTGGCGGCTGCCGCCGACAGCCCGGGCGATCGCCTGCTCCAGTAAGGCCACGCGGCTTTGCACCATGCCCATCCAGTTGCCGGCCACTTGCACCACGGCGCGGTGGTTGTCGAGGCGCACCAGTTCGGCCTGCTGCGACAGCAACATGCGCGTGGATGGCAGTTCCAGGCCAGCCAGGATCTGCTGCCAGAGCTCTCCGAGATCCTGGGGAGGCGACGGGTTCGCTGCTGCTGCAGGTTCAGCGGCCGGGGGACTGGTGTCGGGGAGGCTGACGGGAGCTGGCGGGGGGGCCTGGGCTGGCGGGGCCTGTGGGCTTGGAGCAGCGGTTGCCACAGCCGGAACCGGTGGTGCCGGGATTGGCGCCGCGGTGGCGGGGGCTGACTGGCTGCCTGGACGGGGGGGCTGACTGGCTGCCTGGACGGGGGTCTGGGCGGCTGTGGGCTCTGCGAGCAATCCCAGCAGCAGTACTTCCAGCCAGAGCCGCGGTTGCACGCTCTGGCGCAGTTGTTGCTCCGTGCCGCGCAGCTGGGATTGCCACTGCAACAGGCGGCTGCGGCCAATCGCTTTGGCCAGCTCGGGCAGCTGGTCGCGGAATTGGGGCGACACGCTGGTGAGTTCCGGCCGGTCTGGAGCCGCAGCCATCAGCACGAGATCACGCAGGATTCCCGCCAGGCCCTGCAGCACAGAGCCCGCATCGCGACCACGGTCTAGCAGGTTGCGGGTGGCTTCCAGCAGGGCCACCGGTTCACCACTGCGCATCGCTGCTACCAGCGCCAGCAGCTCCTGTTCGGGCACGGCACCGAGCAGATCCCACACCGCTTCGGCCTGAATCGGTCCGGGCAGCAGGCTGAGCTGGTCCAGCAGGCTTTCCGCATCACGCAGGCCCCCCTGGGCCCGTTGCGCCACCACATGCAGGGCTTCGGGTTGGATCGGGATGGTTTCCTGCTCTGCAATCCAGGTGAGATGCCGCTCCAGCGCCTCCAGGGGGATGCGCCGGAAGTCGAAGCGCTGGCAGCGGCTGAGGATCGTGGGCAGCACCCGTTGCGGGTCGGTGGTGGCGAGCACAAACACCACCTGCGGTGGCGGCTCCTCGAGGGTTTTGAGAAGGGCGTTGAAGGCAGCGGTGGAGAGCATGTGGCATTCATCCACCACGTACACCTTCCAGCGCGCCTGCACCGGGGCAAAGCGGGAGCGTTCGATCAGATCGCGGATGTTGTCCACGCCGGTGTTGGAGGCCGCATCGATCTCGATCACATCGAGGGCCGTGCCGGCGGCAATCGTTGTGCAGAGCTCGCAGTGGCCGCAGGGTTCCGGGGTGGGCCCCTCACTGTTGAGGCAATTGAGGGAGCGGGCCAGGATGCGGGCGCTCGAGGTTTTGCCGGTGCCCCTGGGGCCACTGAACAAGTAGGCCGGGGCGATGCGGCCCGAGCGCAGGGCGTGACCAAGGGTCGCGGCAATCGCCTCCTGCCCCACCAGTTGATCGAGACGCTGGGGCCTGTATTTGTGATGCAGTGGCTGGTAAGCCTGACTCATGCACAGCCGGCAAGACGCTGAGGCTACCTAGCTTTCAGGGTCGCTCTCCAGGAGTGTTCTGATCCTGGTTTCCAGGTCTTCCACAGCGGCCAGTTCGTCGGCGATGGTGCGGCCGGTGAGGAGCAGCTGGCGTCCGCGCCGATCCATGCGCTCATCCGCACCCTGGCCTGGCATGCCCTTCAGCCAGACCTCCGCCTGCCCAAGGGTGGACTCCAGCTTCTCCAGCAGGGTCAGACGCAGGCGCTGCAGCTGCACCAGTCCCTGCCGGGCCCGTTCTTTCGAGGCCTCGTCAATCAGCCCTTTTCGCAGCAGCAGGCCCAGGCCGGTGAGCAGAGCGGCGGGCATCAGCTGGCCGAGGGCCAGGGCGCCGAGGCTGCCAGTGTGCAGCCAGTCCTCCACCTGTCCGCTGCGGTGTCGGCCGGTTTTGCACCAGTTGGCGAAATGCTCGCAGTTGTTGAACAGCAGGTTGTAGTTCTGCTCGCCGATGCGGCTCATGGCCCGGCGCAACGTGACGCCAGCCGGCGAGGCCTGGTCGTGACTGACCACGCTCACCTCCTGGCCGCGGCTGAACTGCGCAAGCGGGCTGCGCAGAATCTCGCGCCCTTCCAGATAGTGGGCGACGCTGCCGTCGCCCAGATCGATGCCGTGATGGAGAAACAGTCCGTGCTGGCGGGGCACCCGCAGGTGGTCGGCAGCGGCCATGGCCTTAGGCCGATTCCTGCTGCCGCTCGCTTCCCGGGAGGGGCAGCACCTTGCCGCCGGTGTGCTCCTCCACCATTGCGCGGGTGATGGTGAACGACGACGCGTCTTTGCGGGAGGGCAGCTCGTACATGAGATCGAGCATCAGCTCTTCCACAATCCCGCGCAGGGCCCGGGCGCCGGTCTTGCGGCGGTGAGCTTCCTGGGCAATGGCTTCGATCGCGCTCGGTTCGAACTCCAGCTGCACGTTGTCCATGCTCAGCAGGGTGCGGAACTGTTTCACCAGGGCGTCCCGCGGTTCGGTGAGGATGGATTCGAGGGCGTGCTCATCGAGGGGTTCGAGCACGGCACTCACGGGCATGCGTCCGATGAACTCGGGGATCAGGCCGTAGCGCACGAGATCATCCGGTTCGAGATGGCGCAGCACCTGGGCAGCTTGAAGGTCGCGGGTGGCTTTGCCGCGACCGCGACCTTCAGTGGGCATGAAGCCGATGGCGTTGCGGCCCATGCGCTTCTGCACCACGTCATCGAGGCCAACAAAGGCGCCGCCGCAGATGAACAGGATCTGGCTGGTGTCGATCTGGATGCAGTCCTGATAGGGATGTTTGCGTCCTCCCTGGGGAGGCACGTTGGCCACGGTGCCCTCCAGCATCTTGAGCAGGGCCTGCTGCACCCCTTCTCCCGACACATCCCGGGTGATCGATGGGTTTTCGCTCTTGCGGGCGATCTTGTCGATCTCATCGATGTAGATGATGCCGCGCTGGGCCAGATCCACATCCATGTCGGCCTTCTGCAGCAGGCGCAGCAGGATGTTTTCCACGTCTTCGCCCACGTAGCCCGCTTCGGTGAGCGTGGTGGCGTCCGCCACAGCGAAGGGCACATCCAGCATCTCTGCCAGCGTCTGCGCCAGGAGTGTTTTGCCGCAGCCGGTGGGCCCGATCAGCAGGATGTTCGACTTGTGCAGCCGGGTGGCTGTTTCTTCGGTTTCACCCTTGCCATCGCCCTGCCAGGCCAGGCGTTTGTAGTGGTTGTAAACGGCAACCGACATCACTTTTTTGGCGGCTTCCTGACCCACCACCTGTTGGTCAAGGAACGCCTTGATGTCTTGTGGCTTGGGAATGGAGGCCAGGGTGGGTGCGGGCTTCGTGCTCTTGCGTGCCTGCGCTGCACCCGCTTTGCGGGAGGGCTCAGCGCCCTGCCGGCTTCCGCCCTGGGAATCAATCAGTTCTTCATCCAGGATCTCGTTGCAGAGATCGATGCACTCATCGCAGATGTAAACGCCAGGGCCGGCGATCAGTTTGCGCACCTGCTCCTGGGACTTTCCGCAGAACGAGCACTTCAGATGGGCGTCGAATTTGGCCATCGGGCGCTTGGCAGATCAGTCAGGACAGGGAACCCGTTCGATGGGTCATCGCTCGGAAGACTCAGCATCGCGGTGGAACGGGGCGATGTCAGCCCCCCGTAACGATTCCTCCGTCCTCGGAACTGTCCACCATTGGCCCCATCAGGTCGTTGTGAACGGCGTCGGCGGGGTCAGGGAGCAGTGAGCAGCAGGGTCTTCGGCGATTGGGTTGTGCGCATCACGCGGCTCCCACGCCATCAGGATCTGAACGATTTCATCTAAAAGGGGTGTCGCCAGGGCCGGGGTCATGACAATCATTGCCTCGCGTACGGCACTGAAATCCGGAGCAGCGGCTTCTCTGGCTCTCCTGCTCCTGTGATCGCTCCCATGATCCGCACGCTCTCCCCCCTTCCCACCCGGCTGCCCCGCGCCACGGCGGGCTTGAATCTCTGCCACGAGAATGCAGAGGCCCTCTGGCGCGAGCGCCCACCCCTCGATTTTCTCCAGGTCCACCCGGAACACCTGCTCGCCGAGGTGGGCGGCACCTATCGCGATCAACTCGACGATCTTCGCCGTGCTTACCCGATCACCCTGCATGGGTTCGGACTCTCGCTGGGGTCCTGCGCTCCGCTCGACCACGATTACCTGGCGCTGGTGCGTCGCCTGTTGCAAGAGCACCCTGAAGCGGTGTTCTCCGATCACGTGTCTTGGAGTTCTCTCTCGCACCACCACTTCCACGATCTGCTGCCCCTGGTGCTCAGCGAGGAAACCCTCGACTACATGGTCGAGAGGGTGGAGCAGGTGCAGGAGGCCATCGGCCAGCCTCTCCTGCTCGAGAACATCAGCAGTTACACGCGGTATCGCCAGTCCACCCTGGGTGAGGTGGACTTCATCAATGCCCTCACGGCGCGGTCTGGTGCCTTCGTGTTGCTCGATCTGAACAATCTCTGGGCAAACGCCATCAACTTTGGCGACGATCCAGAAACAGAACTCCTCAGCTATCGCAGGGACAGCGTTCGCGGTTTTCACCTGGCGGGCTGCACCCGCGAGCAGGGTGACGCCGGTGATGTCTACATCGACTACCACGGCGAAGCGGTGCATGAACCGGTCTGGGAGCTGTACCGCACGGCACTGCGTGCGTTCGGACCCTGGCCAACCCTGCTCGAATGGGAGAACAACGTGCCGCCGCTGCAGCGGACCCTTCAGGAGGTGGGCCGGATCCGCTCCTGTCTCGATGCCCTCACCGCCATGCCCTCCACGCCCTGACTTTCACCGATGAAGTCGCCCCAGCTTCTGCGCCTCCAGCAACAGTTTCTCAAGAGCCTGCACAGCGGGCCCACCCCCTGGCTGCTCGACCAGATCGTTCCGGCGCGAGGTTTCGCCAAGCCAGACGAGGTGTTGAACCTTTACTTGCACCGGGCGATGGCCCGCACAGTGGATCCTTTGCACGACGTGTTCCGCAGCCTGCATTGGCTGCTGGGTGACGAAGTGTTTGATGGCTTGCTGGAGCGCTTCTACGCCTTTTCCCCCGGTGAGCCTCTCAATGCTCAATTGCTGGCCAGCGAGTTTGCGGGTTATCTCTCCAGGTTGGATGGGGCTGCCCTGGCTGCGCTGAAGGTGGATCCGGCCTTGCTGCCAGAGGGGTTGACTCTGCCCCAGGCTCTTGTGGCGGGGGCCATGTTCGACTGGCGTTGCATGTGGACGAGTCAGGCGAACAGTCGTCGCTCGGAAACGGTCGATGCATTGCTGCATCGCCTGCATCACCGCTGCAGCTGCTGGTCGCGTCCACGCCTCGACCGGGGCACCCGTCTCTGTGATTCCGGTGTGGATCTGGCTGGCTGGCGAGAGCTGGTGGAGACCAAGGAGCCCCGTCAGCCCCTGCCGATGGTTCAGAGCAGCTGCGACGGCTCTGTGGCCACATTCCTGATCCACTCCACTCAGGATCATGAGGTGCGGGTGCGGCGTCTGGCTGCTGATGAAGCCCGGCTGCTCAACCACTGCGACGGCACCCACACCGTCACGTCTCTCATCCATGAGGCTTCATTCCGCGGCCAGTCCGCTGAGGCCACCATGGGTCTGCTGAGGCGTTTGGTTGAGGAGGATGTGATCGTTGAGCTGCAGGAGCAGTTCAAGGTTGTGACTTCGCCCACCGAGCTTTGAGGTTGCTCGAGACCCTCCGAAGGGCTCCCTGAGGTTGTCCACCATGAGTCCGTCCACCCCCCCCACCGACCTCCAGCCCACCCTTGCCCGGTTGCTTGCCGGTGTGAGTTCACATCTGGGAGAGGCGCAGGCCCTCGAGCTGCTGCGCCACCTTGGTGGTCACCCCACGGATGTGGATCACGGCGCGCCGCCGGAGGGACTCAGTCCCGCTGATCCCGACGCCACCGTGGTGGTGGTGGGTGCCGGCATTGCTGGTTTGGTGCTGGCTTATGAGCTGGCCGAACGGGGCCAGAGGGTTGAGCTCTGGGAGGCGGCCGATCGGCCCGGTGGCCGCAACTTCACCGTGCGCCCCGGGGATGTGATCGAGGAGCAGGGTCACCCCTCCCAGGTGTGCGCTCTGCCGGAAGGGGCTTACTTCAACGCCGGTCCCGGCCGCATTTCCCATCACCACAGAGCGGTTCTTCACTACTGCCGCCGCTTTCAGCTCAGGCTTCGGCCCCATCTGAGTCTGAACCGTGGCGCCTTGCTGCACCGCTGGCTGCCTGAGGTTGATCGGGATGTGGTCGTGCGTCACCGCCAGGTGCAGTTCGACGGCCAGGGACGTCTGGCGGAGTTGGCTGCGAAGGCTGGTCCATGGCTGGACGCCGAGTCTGCCCTCACAGCGGAGCAGACCGATGCCTGCTGCGACTGGCTTCGGGAGACCTGCGATCTGCAGATCGATGGCAGCAAGGGCCAGGCCCGTTACCGGGCCTCCGGCCGGCAGGGCTATGCCAAGCCCCGCGGCGGCCCCGCTGAGCCCGGCACCCCCCAGCCCACGCTCACGCTGGAGCAGATCCTGGGTTTGCGCCTCTGGCTTGAAGATCCACATCGCGGCCCGGATGTGATCGATGAGCAGATGAGCATGTTCGAGTTGGAGGGTGGCACCGATGGGTTGGTGAAGGCTCTGGTTTCACGTTTGGGTGATCGGCTTCACCTCGGCCGACGGCTGACCGCCGTGCGACGCCTCCCTGATGGCGGTGTGGCGTTGGAGGGGGAGGAGCATCAGGACGGCGCGGTTCGGCCGTTGCGGCGCGAGGCGGCGCGGGTGGTGCTGGCCCTGCAGCCCCAGGCGATGCAGGGTCTGCAGTTGGATTTGCCCGACCGCGTTCTCGAGGGTCTGGCTGATCTGCCAGCGCGCTTTGCGGTGAAGGTGGGCGGTTGGATGCAGCGCCGCTTTTGGGAGGAGGACCTGGCGATCTACGGCGGCATCAGCTTCACCAACCTGCCGATTCAGCAGATCTGGTATCCCAACGACGGCTTCCATGATCCGCGCGGCGGTTTGCTGGTGATGGCCTACGCCGCCTTCGACCACGGTGAAGCTCTAGGGACACTGGCGCCGACACTGCGCTGCCGGGCGGCGGTGGAGCTGGCCTGCCGGGTGCATCCTGAAATCCGCGAGGCACTTGATCCGGCGAGTTTGCTCACCATCGCCTGGCAGAACGTGCCCCATATCCGCAGTCCCTGGGTGGCCTGGACCCCGGAGAGCTACCAGCGCTGGTTCCCTCTGCTCAGCACTCCCTGCGGTCCGATCGCCTTCGCCGGCGACTGGTGCAGCCACCTGCCGGCTTGGCAGGAGGGGGCGATCCGCTCGGCCTATGCCTTGCTGCCCTGGGCGTTGTCTGCCTGAGCCAGGCCTCGTTCGGGTTGCAGCAGATTGGGAATCACGGCCCGCTGCCAGAGCAGCTGCAGCAGCAGGAGCAGGGGCAAGCAGACCAGCAAGAAGGCCCTGGCCATCGCCATGGGTTCAGGCCCAGCCTGACTGGACCCTGCAGCCATCACTTCCAGGTTGCTGTAGAGCCAGGGGCCCAGGGCAAGGGGCAGGGCCATCAGGAGGATGGTGAGCACATTGGCCCACTGCCGGCTCGCCGCATCGGGCCACTGGGCGATGAACTGCCCGGGTGCGAAGGACAGGGGCAGGCCGATCAGCCCCACCAAGGCCACCAGCAGAATCAGGCCTGATCCTGGACCGTTGAGGGGTACGGCCATCACCCCTGCCAGCGTGAGCAGCGGTAGCCAGAGCAACAGCAGGCTCGAGCGGGTCGCACTGAGGCGGTACGGCACCACGCCGGCGGCCAGCCCCGCCAGGGTGAAGGGCACGGTGAACACCAGGCTCAGGCCCAGAGATCCTCCGTGGGTGACTTGTCGCGCTGAGATCAGGATGAGCACCAGGGCGTAGACCCCGCGGCCGGTCAGGATCAGCAGGGCATCAGCCAGTGCTGTGAGCCTTGCAGCTGCGGGCAGTTTCGGCGGCTGTTGGGGGAGACCCTGCAACCGACTGCCGGCTGGAACCAGGCCCGGTGCCAGCAGAAAGGCACTGAGCGAGATCAGGCTCAGTGCCCAGAACAGTGCCACCACAGTGCCGCTGAGAAGCAGCAAGGCGCTGCCCAGCAACGGCAGCAGCATCAGCGCCAGGCGGATCAGGTTGATGTTGAGGGTGAACAGCCGCACCCGTTCGCCCGGGGTGACGTTGAGGCCGGAGAGCACGAATTGCCCCAGGGGCAGCGCCAGGCCGTAGGCCAGTCCGATCACTCCCCGCAGCAGAAGAGGCGCCCATGCCAGTCCAGTGAATGCCAGCAGTGCGTTGGTGAGTGTCGTCACCCCGAAGCCCCAGCGCAGAACGGTGCGCAGGCGCCGGCCGCGCAGCAGGAGGGGTCCGCTCACGATGGCCATACAGGAGACAAACACCGTGAGGCCCTGAAACGTGTCGAAGTTGGTACCCCTGGGCTGGAGCAGGTGGGTGATCTCCTCCCGTGCCACGAGCGGCAGCACGGCATTGGCGCTGGCGGCCACCGTGATCGCAGCGGCGGCCAGGGCCTTGGAGGTGTTGGTAGGCATGGCTAGCCGGCGTTCTTAGGGTGGAGCTGATGCATTGACACCATGGATCTATCCGGCTTCATGCGCTATCTGGAAGCGCCCGGAGATGCCGCCGATAACGCCTCGATCAGTCGCTTTTTCCAGGAACTGGGTGCTCAGGCCCAGATGCTTGAGGTTGTGATGAGTGATCCTGAGGTGGCGTCCCTGGTCGCTGATCGGTACGCACCGCCCTCCTTCGAGATGGATCAATTGCTGGCGATGCCGGAGGGGAGTCTCGGCCGCGTTTACGCCAGATTCGTGGATGGGCACCATTTCAACCCCCACTTCTTCCACAACGTGGAGGGCCAGAGCGATCTGGCCTACGTGCTGAACCGGTTACGCACCACGCACGACATCTGGCATGTGCTGCTCGGCTTCGATTCCAGCGAGGCCGGTGAGTGCGGGATGAATGCCTTCACGTTTTCCCAGGCCTGCACCCCCACCACCTGCCTGCTGATGGCGGCCAAGATGATTCGCTCAATCCCGGAGGCGCCGGATGAAAGGCGCCGGCTCCTTCAGGCGATCGCTGATGGCATCAAGCTTGGCCTGCAGGCACCGCATTTTCTGGCCTGGCGCTGGGAGGAGCACTGGAGTGAGCCTCTCGAGGAGCTGCGCGGCAGGGTTGGGCTGAGCGCGCTGACTCCGGCGATGAAGGGCTGAATCAGCCCTCGCTCACGACGTCTGCGGCGCCGAAACTGTCGACCACGCGATCGATCAGTCCGTAGTCGACGGCTTGCGCCGGCGACATGAAGTTGTCGCGATCCGTGTCTTCAGCGATTTTGTCGAGCGGTTGACCCGTGTGCTCAGCCATCAGGCCATTGAGGGTTTCCTTGAGGAACAGGATTTCCTTGGCCTGGATTTCGATATCCACGGCCTGACCCTGGGCTCCTCCCATGGGCTGGTGAATCATGATCCGGGCATTGGGCAACGCCAGGCGTTTGCCCTTGGTGCCGCCGGAGAGCAGGAAAGCGCCCATGGAGGCGGCCAGGCCGTAGCAGATGGTCACCACATCGGGAGCCACCTGCTGCATGGTGTCGTAGATCGCCAGGCCAGCAGTCACCGACCCGCCCGGGGAGTTGATGTACACCTGAATGTCTTTTTCAGGATCCTCGGCTTCGAGGAAGAGCATCTGTGCCACCAGGGCATCAGCCACGGCATCATCGACGCCGGTGCCGAGGAAGATGATGCGCTCGCGCAACAGGCGTGAGTAGATGTCGAAGGCCCGGTCTCCGCGGCCGGACTGCTCCACCACGGTGGGCAGCACACCAGGTGCTGCCTGGGGATGGACCGACATGGGCTGAATGCCCCGCCAGCGGTTCTGAATCGGATGGGGAGTACGGGCGTCGATCACGCGGCGACTGGCGGGCTGTTCTTGGCTTGCAATCTATGGGCGCCGATCAGGATTCGGCGCTTTCACTCTCGGCTTTGGCCGTTTTGGCTTTGCTGGTTTTGGCTGTCTTGGCTTTGCTGGCATCCTTCTTGGCTGCTGCTGGCTTGCTGGCCTTGGCGGCGTCTGATTCGGCCTCCGGAGCCTTTTCGGTCACCGTGCTGTTCTCCTCCAGCCAGCCCAGCAGTTTCTCCTGCAGCAGATCGTCGAGCACGGCCTGACGCAGGCGTTCGGGGTCGATATCCCGTTCGCCGGAGAGCTGGCCCTTCACCTCCTTGAGCTTGGCGTTCAAATCGGCGTCATCCACGCTGAGCTTCTCGCTTTCAGCCAGGGCGGTGAGAGCGAGGCTGCGGCGCAGGCGTTCTTCGGCTTCAGGCCGGGATGACTCCATCAGATTGCGCACCAGTTCGGGGGTGAACAGGGACTGCACATCCATGCCTTGCTGGGCGAACTGGCCAGCGGTCTGCTCCACCAGGTTGCGCACTTCCTGCTGAATCAGGCTTTCGGGCAGTTCCACCTCCAGCTGCTCCACCAGGGCCGCAAGCAGGGCGTCGTGCCGGTTGCTGCGGGAGCGGCGTTCGGCGTCATCTTTCAGGCGCTGCTCCAGGTCGCTGCGCAACTCAGCCAGGGTCTCCTGTTCGCTGGCCTGCTTGGCAAAGGCGTCGTCCAGTTCCGGCAGTTCGCGGGTCTTGAGGTCCTTGAGCTCGATGGCGAAGCTGGCCTTGCGGCCGCGGGCATCCTCCTTGGGGTAGTCCTCGGGGAAGGTGCAGTCCACGGTTTTGCTGTCGCCCACGGCCATGCCCACCACGCCTTCCACGAAGCCAGGGATCATGCGGCCGTGCTCGAGATCCACATCCATGGAGTCGGCACTGCCGCCTTCGATCTCGCTGCCGTCATCGCTGTAGGTGCCCTTGAAGCCCACCACGGCGATGTCACCTTGTTCAGCCTTGCGCCCTTCCACAGGCACCACCGTGGCCAGCTGCCGGCGGGACTGCTCCAGCATCTCGTCCACCTTGGCGGCGTCGAAGGCCACGGTTTCCGCTTCCGCCTTCAGCCCCTTGGTGCTCTTGAGCGTCGGGGATGGCGCTACATCGGTTTCCATCGTCACGGTGAGGGCCTCACCGGGTTTGAAGGTGTCGAGGAGCTCTTCGAAACTTCCGCTCAGTTCCGGTTGCCCGAGGGCTTCAATCGTTTCCTGGGCCAGAGCATCACGCCAGACGCTTTCCACCAGCGATTCCAGAGCGGTGGCCCGGATGCGCAGGGCGCCGAGCTGCTGCACCAGCACCGTGCGGGGCACTTTTCCCTTGCGGAAGCCGGGCAGGTTCACGCTGCGGCTGAGGCGAGTGATCGCCTCCTCGTAGCTGGCCTGACTCCGCTCCGCTGGAACGGCCACCTCAACGGCCAGGCGGCTGCCGGGGCGGGAGGTGGTGGTGACCTTCAGGCTGGCGGCACTCATTGGCGGGTCGCAGGTACAAGCAGCCCAATACCTTAATTAAGTGCCCGACCGTGCTCTGCCGCGTAAGCTGACGGAACGATCAGCAATAGCTGCAGACCCGCGTCTCGCGGTGCTGAATCCTCCAGCGCAGACCCGCTGGCTTTCATTGTTTCGAGTCGCGTCCGCTTGTCCACTGCTGCCTCACTGCCGAATCGACCACTCACGGTGGCCATCCTTGGTGCGAGCGGTGCTGTGGGGCAAGAACTGCTGCAACTGCTGCAGGAGCGCCATTTCCCCGTGAAGGAGCTGCGCCTGTTGGCGTCGGCCCGTTCTGCTGGAACCCGGTGTTCCTGGAATGGCCAGGACCTGACGGTGCAGGAGGTGAGCGAGTCGGCGTTCGCGGGTGTGGATCTGGTGCTGGCTTCCGCCGGCGGCTCGGTGTCGCGGCAGTGGCGCGAAGCGATCGTGGCTGCTGGAGCGGTGATGGTGGACAACTCCAGTGCCTTCCGCATGGATGACGACGTCCCCCTGGTGGTGCCGGAAGTGAACCCGGAAGCGGCGATTCAGCATCGCGGTGTGATCGCCAATCCCAACTGCACCACGATCCTGCTCACGTTGGCCCTGGCGCCCTTGGCGACACGACGGGCGCTGCGCCGGGTGGTGGTGAGCACCTATCAGTCGGCCAGTGGTGCGGGGGCTCAGGCCATGGAAGAACTGAAAACCCACTCTCACGAAGTGCTCGCCGGGATGACACCGACCCCTGCGGTGCTTCCCCATTCCCTGGCTTTCAACCTGTTTCTTCACAATTCGCCGCTGCAGGCGAACCGCTATTGCGAGGAGGAGATGAAGATGGTGAACGAAACCCGCAAGATCATGGGACTCCCGGATCTGCGCTTTACGGCCACGTGCGTGCGCGTGCCGGTGCTGCGGGCCCATTCGGAAGCCGTGAATGTGGAGTTCGATGCCCCTCTCCCCGTTGCGGAGGCGCGCGAGCTGCTGGCTGCAGCTCCGGGGGTGCAGCTGATGGACGACCCCGCTTCCAGCCGTTTTCCGATGCCCACGGATGTGGCCGGCCGCGACCCTGTGATGGTGGGCCGCGTGCGCGAAGACATCAGTGAGCCCAAGGCTCTCGAGTTTTGGCTGTGTGGTGATCAAATCCGCAAGGGGGCTGCTCTCAACGCCATCCAGATCGCCGAACTGCTGCTTCCTGCCTGAATCGTTATGAGCCCTGCTGCAGAACTGTCCCCCACCCCCTTTGGCCGTTTGCTCACGGCCATGGTCACCCCCTTCGATGCGGAGGGTGCCGTGGATCTCGCCCTGGCCGGTCGTCTGGCCCGCCATCTGGTGGATGAGGGATCCGATGGTTTGGTGGTGTGCGGCACCACCGGTGAGTCTCCCACCCTCAGCTGGGATGAACAGTCCCAGCTGCTGGAAGCCGTGCGTCAAGCCGTTGGCCCCGGGGTGCCGGTGCTCGCCGGTACGGGAAGCAACTGCACCCAGGAAGCGGTGAAGGCCACCCGTGAAGCTGCAGCAGCGGGTGCCGATGGTGCTCTGGTCGTGACTCCTTACTACAACAAGCCTCCCCAGGAGGGTTTGGAGGCGCATTTCCGCGCCATCGCCGAAGCGGCACCAGAGCTACCGCTGATGCTCTACAACATTCCTGGCCGAACGGGGTGCTCCATGGAGCCCGCCACCGTGGCGCGCCTAATGGACTGCAGCAACATCGTCAGTTTCAAGGCCGCCAGCGGGACCACCGAGGAAGTCACGGCTCTGCGTTTGGCCTGTGGAGCCAAGCTGGCGATCTACAGCGGTGACGATGGCCTGGTGTTGCCCATGTTGTCGGTGGGCGCCGTGGGTGTGGTGAGTGTGGCCAGTCATCTGGTGGGCCGCCGGATGCGCGCCATGGTGGAGGCTTATCTCAGCGGGCAGCCTGCTGTGGCGCTCGGCCATCACGAACAACTGATCCCTTTGTTCAAGGCCCTGTTCGCCACCACCAATCCCATTCCAGTGAAAGCGGCGCTCGAGCTGAGCGGCTGGCCGGTGGGCTCTCCCCGTTCTCCCCTTCTTCCCTTGGATCCCGCGATGCGCGCTGCCCTTTCCGACACCCTCGCTGCCCTGCGTCCAACCTGACGCCACGGCTGCTGACAGCGCTGCATGCGCCATCTCCATTGATTTTCTTACCTCTGAACTGACGTCATGACCGCCTCCACGACTGCCAATACGAAGCAACCCTGCCTTCGCGTGATTCCGCTTGGGGGTCTGCATGAGATCGGCAAGAACACCTGCGTGTTCGAGTACGGCGATGACCTGATGCTGGTGGATGCCGGCCTCGCTTTCCCCAGCGACGGCATGCACGGCGTGAACGTGGTGCTGCCGGACACAAGCTTTCTGCGCGAGAACCAGAAGCGCATCCGCGGCATGATCGTGACCCACGGTCACGAAGACCACATCGGTGGCATCGCGCACCACCTCAAGCACTTCAACATCCCGGTGATCTACGGCCCGCGCCTGGCGCTGTCGATGCTCACCGGAAAAATGGACGAGGCGGGGGTCACCGACCGCACCACCCTGCAGACCGTGGGCCCGCGCGATGTGGTGAAAGTGGGCCAGCACTTCTCCGTGGAGTTCATCCGCAACACCCACTCCATGGCCGACAGCTTCTCGCTGGCGATCAGCACCCCGGTGGGCACGATCATCTTTACGGGTGACTTCAAGTTCGATCACACCCCGGTGGATGGCGAGCACTTCGACCTGGCACGCCTGGCCCATCACGGTGATCAGGGGGTGCTCTGTTTGTTCAGCGATTCCACCAATGCGGAAGTTCCCGGCTTCTGCCCTCCGGAACGCTCCGTGTTCGCCAACCTCGATCGCCACATGGCTGATGCCGAGGGCCGGGTGATCGTGACCACCTTCGCCAGTTCGATTCACCGGGTGTCGATGATTCTTGAGCTCGCGCTCAAGAATGGCCGCAAGGTGGGTCTGCTCGGCCGCTCGATGCTGAATGTGATCGCCAAGGCCCGCGAGCTGGGCTACATGCGGGCCCCCGATGAGCTGTTCGTGCCGATCAAGCAGATCAACGATGTGCCCGACCGGGAAACCCTGCTGCTGATGACCGGCAGCCAGGGTGAGCCTCTCGCTGCCCTCAGCCGGATTTCCCGCGGTGATCACCCCCAGGTGAAGGTGAAGAGCTCCGACACGATCATTTTCTCGGCCAGCCCCATCCCCGGAAACACGATCTCGGTGGTGAACACCATCGACCGCTTGATGATGCTGGGCGCCAAGGTGGTGTACGGCAAAGGCGAGGGCATTCACGTGTCCGGCCACGGCTTCCAGGAAGACCAGAAGCTGATGCTGGCGCTCACCCGTCCCAAGTTCTTCGTGCCGGTGCACGGGGAGCACCGCATGCTGGTGCGCCATGCCCGCACCGGGCACTCCATGGGTGTGCCGGAAGACAACACCTTGATCATCGACAACGGCGATGTGGTGGAACTCACCGCCGACTCCCTGCGCAAGGGCGATCCGGTGAAGGCCGGCATCGAGCTCCTCGACCAGTCGCGCAATGGCATCGTCGATGCCCGGGTGCTCAAGGAGCGTCAGCAGCTCGCTGAGGACGGCATTGTCACGATCCTGGCGGCGATCAGCACCGATGGGGCGATGGTGGCGCCCCCCCGGGTGAATCTGCGCGGTGTGGTGACCACCGCCGATGCCCGCAAGATGTCGCTGTGGACCGAGCGTGAAATCAACTGGGTGCTGGAGAACCGCTGGAAGCAGCTCACCCGCAACACCGGCGGCAAGGCGCCTGAGGTGGATTGGATGGGCGTGCAGCGTGAAGTGGAGGTGGGTCTCAGCCGCCGAATGCGCCGCGAACTGCAGGTGGAGCCCCTGATTCTTTGTCTGGTGCAGCCGGCACCGGCTGGCACTCCGGTGTACAAGGGTCGGGCCGATGCTGAGCCCGACAACCGTCCGGCTCCCCGCGGCCGCGGCGGTCGCCACGGTGGCCATGGTGGTGGCCGCAATGGTGGTGGTGGCGGTGGTGGCCGCTACCGCGATGCCGCCCCCAACCGGGTGGCCAAGCCCGCTGCTGCCTCCCCGGCACCTGCATCCGCACCTGCTGCTGCTGCTCCCGCGCCCGCTCCTGCGCCAACGCCAGCAGCTGCAGCAGCGGCCCCTTCGGCCCCTGCCGTTGATCAGGAGATGCCCGCTGGCCGCACCCGCCGCCGCCGTTCTGCCGCGGCCTGATCTCAGAGATCCACGCGCAGGCGTCCGGCTTTCAGCTTCTGCAGCAGCCCCTCCGCTACGGGGGGGGCTGCTGTTGGCTTCTGGAACGTTGGGCTCTGGAGCTTCAGCTAACGGTTCTTCAGCGATTGCCTCGTCCTGGATGGTTGCCGGGTCTGGCAGTGGGTCTTGCTCAACCACAGGCTCTGGCTGGGTGACCGGTTCTGGAGTGAGGTCGAGCCAGGGTGTGGCCGTGGTCTGTGCCTGCGGGATCGCTGCCTGCGTTGCCTCCGATGAAGAAGCGGCCAGAAACGGGTCGCTGATCAACGAGGCCTGAGTTGGTGCTGGCTCCGGCTGCGCTGTTGGATCGGTTGTTGCCGTGGTCTGTTCAGCCAGGCGCTCCAGTCCCTGTTCCGCCAGCTGCCGCAGCGTGTCGGGCGGATGGCTGCTGAGCACCAGGCTGTAGAGGCCATGGGCCTGATCCGGTTGCTGCAGGCCATAGAGATGGATGTGGCCTGCAAGCAGGGCCACGAAGGCCTGCCAGGCCAGCGCTGCATGGCGTTCCTCTGTGGCGTCCGGCAGCGGATCCAGCTCGGCCAGCAGGGCACTGGTGATGGCCTGGGCCGTTTGAAAATCACCGGCTCCGTAGGCCTGCTCGGCCGCCACATAACGCGTCTGAAAGTCGCCGTCCACGCTGTTCAGCCCCTGTGGTCTAGTTGTACCCAGTTCCGGCACCAGTGGAAGCGCTGGCCTCCGGCCAGGTGGCGTTCCCCAGGTGGTTGCTGGGGGCCGATGGCACGGCTGAGCTCCTCCAGCTGGCGGGCGTTCAGGGGCTGGACACCCTGCTGCTGCAGCCAGCGTTGCAGCAGCAGGCGTCTGGGATCAGCAGCGAGAGCCTGCAAAGGAGGCCGTTGTAGCCCGTTGCCGGCGCTCTGGAGGCCCCGCAGGCTCAGATCCACCAGCGCGTTTTGGCTGTCGTGCACCTGGGAGATGCGTTCGCTGAGCCAGGCCATGCGCCGGCTGCAACCGGCATGGAGAGACTCGAGCACGGGCAGCACCTCCTGGCGGATGCGGTTGCGTTCGATGCGTAGATCGCTGTTGCTGGGGTCGTGCCAGACCGGCAGGTGCAGGTCTTGGCAGATCGCCGCTGTTTCATCGCGGGTGAAATCGAGCAGGGGCCGCACCAGCCGGGGGCCATGGCTGCTGTTCGCCTGCAACGGCCGGCTCTGACGCAGGCTGCCCAGGCCTGCCAGATCCGTGCCGCGGCTCAGTTGCATCAGCAGGGTTTCGGCCCGGTCGCTGGCGGTGTGAGCGGTGAGCACCGTGCAGGCGCCCGCTGCGCCGGCTTCGTTCAGTTGCTGGGCGGTTTGGCTGAGTTCGCTGTAACGCCAGGCGCGTGCTGCGGCTTCACTGCCGGTGATTGCAGCCGTGCTGCGGCTCACCCTTAGTGGCAAAGCTTGCTGGTCACACCACTGGGCCAGGGCATCAGCAACGGCGGCTGAGCCGGGATGCCAGCCGTGGTCGCCATGCCAGAGCTGCAGGGTCCAGTGGTGGTGCTTTTGCAGATCGCGCAGCAGCCCCAGCAGGGCCATGGAGTCTTGCCCGCCCGACAGCGCCAGCAGCAGGGTGGTGCCCTGGGGCAACAGGGTGGGGGTCTGCAGCAGCTGGCGATGCAGCCGGTCGTGCCAGTGCAGCCAGGGCTCGCTGGCGGTCATCGGGCGGGTGGAGTGGCCCCCTGATCCTGCCCGCACACGCGGTGGGAGAATGCTTGGATCTGATCATTCAGCTGGATGACCCGCCTTTCACTGCTGCCTGCCGCTCTTCGCCGCAGCCTGGACCAGCGGTCCACGCTCAAGGTGATCGCTGGCCTGATGAACTTCGATGCGGCCTCAGTGGCCCGCGTGTCCCGTGCCGCGGGGCAGGGCGGCGCCGATCTGATCGATGTGGCCTGTGACCCGGAGCTGGTGGCGCTGGCGTTGGAGGTGTCCGGTGGGGTGCCGGTGTGTGTGTCGTCGGTGGAGCCCGAGCAGTTCCCGGCTGCGGTGGCGGCTGGTGCGGCGATGGTGGAGATCGGCAATTACGACGCCTTCTATCCCCAGGGCCGGATCTTCGGTGCCGCGGAGGTGCTGGAGCTCACCCGCCGCACCCGCGCCCTGCTTCCCGAGGTGGTGATGAGCGTGACGGTGCCCCACACCCTGCCGATGGACCAGCAGGAGCAGCTGGCGGTGGATCTGGTGGCCGCTGGCGCTGATCTGATCCAAACCGAAGGTGGCACCAGTGCCAAGCCCTTCAGTGCCGGCAGCCTCGGCTTGATCGAGAAGGCCGCCCCCACCCTGGCTGCTGCCCACAGCATCAGCGCCGCCCTGCGCCAGGCCGGTCTCAATGCGCCGGTGCTCTGCGCTTCCGGCCTGTCGGCCGTCACCCTGCCCATGGCCATCGCCGCCGGTGCCACCGGCGTGGGTGTGGGCTCAGCGGTGAACCGACTCAGCGACCCGCTGGCGATGGTGGCCGTGGTGCGCAGCCTGCGTGAAGCGCTCACAGCCAGCAGCGCAACCAGCCGCGTGTGATCGCTGCCCTTGGCAGCCCGGGCGAGGATTTCTAGGCTGAAACTCTGATCAATCCATTGGCTATGGGACCCCTCGCCTGGCTGCTGCAATGGCCCCTGCGGGCGTTGGTGCTGCTGGTGGTGGCAGCCCTGCCTCTCGGGGTTGAGGTGGCCAGCTTCGGTACAGCGTTGTGGGCTGCTGTGCTGATTGGCCTGCTGGGCACGTTGCTGATTCTGCCCTTGAAACTGCTGCTGGGGCCGGTGTGGCTGGTGACGTCCCTGGGAGGTTTGCTCTTCCCGGTGTCGTTTCTGTTCAACTGGTTGATCGCCACGATCCTGTTTGCCCTGGCGAGCCGGTTGATCGATGGGTTCACCCTCAAGCGCGGGTTCTTCAGTGCCCTGCTCGGCGCTGGGGTGTACAGCCTGATCGGCACCGTGGCGGTACGCGCTCTGCTGGGGCCTGGTGCGTAGGTTTCTGCCCCTGCTGTTCCCTCTGGGGGTGCTGCTGATCGGCAGTTGGCGGCTGTCGGTGCCGTCCGAGCCGCCCGTTCGGCCAACCCAGGCTCAGGCTCAGCAACCGCGTCCGGATTACCGGCAAAGGCCCAGCGGCCAGTTCCCCAGCTGTGAGCAGGATCCCGGGCTTGATCAACAGCTTCTGAAGGAGGGAGCCCGGTTGGGGATCACGGTGGTGGCCGGGGAACCGGAGCTTCCCGGAAAAGACGCCACCTATCGGGCCGAGCCTGGACGGCTGGGGCGGATCACCCTGCGCCAGCGGCCGATGAGCGCTGCGGTGCGCTGCATGCTGATCAGCCACGAATTCATCCATGTGTTGCAGCACCTGCAGGGGGATCTCCGCGGGGTGCCTCCTCTGGGCTGGCCGGTGCCGGCGGAGGCGGTGAAGCGCTTCGGGGCGGTGCAGGAAGCCGAGGCCTATCGCTACCAGAACCGGGCGGGTTACGTGCTGGAGCTGCTGCGGCAGACCCCGCGCCCGCAGCAATCTCCGTAAGGTGGTTGGCCATCTCGGGCCACACACACCAGGACCATGCCCGCCTTCGATCTCACCGCTCCCTACAGCCCCAAGGGTGATCAGCCGACGGCAATCAAGCAGCTGGTGGCGGGGGTGAATGACGGGGAGCGCTACCAGACTCTGCTGGGCGCGACGGGCACGGGCAAAACCTTCACGATGGCCAACGTGATCGCCCAAACCGGGCGGCCGGCGCTGGTGTTGGCGCATAACAAAACCCTGGCAGCCCAGCTCTGCAACGAGTTGCGGGAGTTTTTCCCGAACAACGCCGTTGAATATTTCATCTCCTATTACGACTACTACCAACCGGAGGCTTACGTTCCGGTCAGCGACACCTACATCGCCAAAACGGCCTCGATCAATGAAGAGATCGACATGCTGCGCCACTCGGCGACGCGCTCGTTGTTTGAGCGGCGCGATGTGATCGTGGTGGCCTCAATCAGCTGCATCTACGGCCTGGGGATTCCCAGTGAATACCTCAAGGCGGCGGTGAAATTCGAGGTGGGGGAGACGCTGAACATCCGCGGCCAGCTGCGCGAGTTGGTAAACAACCAGTACAGCCGCAACGACACCGAAATTGCCCGCGGTCGCTTCCGCATGAAGGGCGATGTGCTGGAGATCGGCCCCGCCTATGAAGACCGGCTGGTGCGGGTGGAGCTGTTCGGCGATGAGGTGGAAGCGATCCGCTACGTGGACCCCACCACCGGCGAGATCCTGCAGAGCCTGGAGTCGATCAATATCTATCCGGCCAAACACTTCGTGACCCCGAAAGACCGCCTGGACACGGCGGTGCAGGCGATCCGCTCGGAGCTCACTGAACGGCTGGATTTTTTGAACACCGAAGGCAAGTTGCTGGAGGCCCAGCGCCTGGAGCAGCGCACCAAGTACGACCTGGAGATGCTGGGCCAGGTGGGTTACTGCAACGGCGTGGAGAACTATGCCCGTCATCTGGCCGGGCGTGAGCCGGGCACAGCGCCGGAATGCCTGATCGATTATTTCCCCAAGGATTGGCTGCTGATCGTGGATGAAAGCCACGTCACCTGCTCCCAGCTGCAGGCGATGTACAACGGCGACCAGGCGCGCAAGAAGGTGCTGATCGACCATGGCTTCCGCTTGCCCAGTGCAGCCGACAACCGGCCCTTGAAGGGGGAGGAGTTCTGGGAGAAAGCCCATCAGACCGTGTTTGTGAGCGCCACACCGGGGAACTGGGAGCTGGAGGTGAGCGGCGACGAGGTGGCTCAGCAGGTGATCCGCCCCACGGGGGTGCTCGATCCGATCGTGGAGGTGCGGCCCACGACGGGACAGGTGGACGATCTGCTGGGGGAGATCCGCGATCGGGCCAGCAAGCAGCAGCGGGTGCTGGTGACCACCCTCACCAAGCGGATGGCGGAAGACCTCACCGATTACCTGGCGGAGAACGAGGTGCGGGTGCGCTATCTGCACTCGGAGATTCATTCGATCGAGCGCATCGAGATCATTCAGGACCTGCGCCTTGGTGAATACGACGTGCTGGTGGGGGTGAACCTGCTGCGGGAGGGTCTGGACCTACCGGAGGTGAGCCTGGTGGCGATCCTCGATGCCGATAAGGAGGGTTTCCTGCGCGCTGAGCGCTCCCTGATTCAGACGATTGGCCGGGCCGCGCGGCACGTGGAGGGGGTGGCGCTGCTCTATGCCGACAACATGACCGATTCAATGGCCAAGGCGATCAGCGAAACCGAGCGCCGACGCACGATCCAGCAGGCCTACAACGAGAAGCACGGCATTGTGCCAACGGCGGCGGGCAAGAAAGCCAGCAACTCGATCCTGAGTTTCCTGGAACTGAGCCGCAAGCTCAAAACCGAGGGCCCCGATGCCGATCTGGTGCAGGTGGCCAGCAAAGCGGTGGAGGCCCTCGACGACGATGCCGATGGCATGGCCCTGGATGCCTTGCCGGAGCTGATCGATCAGCTGGAGATGAAGATGAAGGAGGCAGCCAAGAAGCTCGATTTCGAGGAAGCGGCCAACCTGCGTGACCGCATCAAGCAGCTGCGCCAGAAGCTGGTGGGCAAGGTTTAACCCAACCAGCTGAGGGGTCAGCTCTCCAAAGGCGATTCCGTTCCCTGGGCCTGATGGCGGGTGCTGCCGCCCAGCTCGAACCCGGTGTGCACGGCTTGAAGCGCAGCGATGCCATCGCTTTCGGCCACCACACAGCTGGTGCGGATTTCGCTGGTGGCGATCATCTCGATGTTCACGCCGGCGTCCGCCAGGTAGCGGAACATGCGCCCAGCGGTGCCGGCCGTTGCCGGCATGCCCGCACCCACGGCGCTGACGCGGGCAATGGCGGGTCCATCCTCAAGCAGGGCGCCGGGCCATTGGGCCAGCAGGTGGGAGAGGGCGCGATCGGCGGCGGCGCGGTCGTCGCGCTTGAGCGTGAAGCTGATGTCGCGGCTGCCATCAGCATGCTGCCGCTCCGACTGCACGATGCCATCGAGGCTGATGCCCGCATCGGCCAGGGCGTTGCAGAGGGCACCGGCGGTACCGGGTTTGTCGGGCACGTGGCGCACGCTCACCTGGGCCTGATCCCTGTCGAGGGCAATCCCGCGCACTTCCGGATCGCCTTCGCCGCTGGGCAGGGGGTTGAGGCTGATCAGATCGCTCTCGAGCTCAAAAGCGTCCTGGGTGGCCTGCAGGGCCTTGGCACCGGCGGACGCCTCCACCACGCAGCTCACCTTCACTTCGCTGGTGGCGATCAGGCGCAGGTTGATGCCCACCCGCGAGAGGGTCTGGAACAGGCCGGCGGCGATGCCGGGGCGGCCCATGATCCCGGCGCCGCTGATGCTGAGCTTGCTCATGCCGGCTTCCGCCACCAGCTCACCGCCCAGGGTTTGCAGCTGGTCGGCGCAGATGCCGCGGGCCTTCTCGAGCTCGGATTCGGCCACGGTGAAGGTGATGTCGTTGCTGTTGCCCTCGTGGGTGGACTGGATGATCAGATCCACATTCACCCCACCGGCGGAGAGGCTTTCAAACAGCTGGGCGGCCACGCCCGGTTGATCCGACACGTGCGAGAGCGCCAGCACCGCCTGCCCTTCCACCAGTTCGGCGCCATCGACGGGCCGGCCCAGCTCCAGACCATCGCGGCCGATGGGCCGGGCACTGCGGCTGGTGAGGGTGGTGCCGGCGTCTTCGCTCCAGCTGGAGCGCACCACCATGGTGACGCCGTAGTTGCGGGCGATCTCCACGGCGCGGGGATGGAGCACGGCGGCGCCGAGGCTGGCGAGCTCGAGCATTTCATCGCAGCTCACCTCCGGCATCAGCTGGGCATCGGCCACCTTGCGCGGGTCGGTGGTGAGCACGCCGGGCACATCGGTGTAGATCTCGCAGGCATCGGCGCCGAGGGCTGCGGCCAGGGCCACCGCTGAGGTGTCCGAGCCCCCACGGCCCAGGGTGGTGATCTCAGCGGTGCCACCGCTGCTCTGGCTGGTGCCCTGGAAGCCGGCCACCACCACCACCTGCCCTTCCGCCAGGCGGCTGCGCAAACGGTCGGTACGCACATCGAGGATGCGGGCGCGGCCGTGGGCTGATTCGGTGACGATGCCCACCTGGGCGCCGGTCATCGAGATCGCTGGCACGCCCAGGGCATGCAGGGCCATCGAGAGCAGGGCGATGGACACCTGTTCGCCGGTGGCCAGCAGCATGTCCATTTCTCGCTGGGGCGGGTTGCTGCTGATGGCGCGGGCCTTGGCGGTGAGTTCATCGGTGGTGTGGCCCATGGCCGAGACCACGATCACCAGGTCGTTGCCGTCCTCCTTGCAGGCGGCGATGCGCCGGGCCACCGCCTGAATGCGCTCCACGCTGCCAACGGAGGTGCCGCCGAACTTCTGCACCAGCAGGGCCATCCACGCCGCCTCATGTCGCAGGCGATTGTCTCACCGTGGCGGTTGGCTGGCCGGTTTATCCCAGCAGGCCGTCACGGAAGGCATCGCCGGGCTGGGCACCGCGTTTGAGCGCTGCTTCCACATCCAGCAGCCGGCCGAGCAGGTTGAGGCAGCGCTCCGGGCTGCGGCCCTGCAGTTGTTTGCGCATCACGTAGATGCGCTTGGGGTTGCCGATGCCGGCAGCCTTGGCGATCACGGCCACATCCCGTTCCCCCTGCTGCTCGAGCAGCAGCACCCAGAGCCAGCCGCGGATCTGTCCGGTGAGGGTGGCCACGATGCGTAGGGCCGGTTCGCCGCCATCGAGCAGGGCATCGAGCAGGGCGATCGCTTCTCCGGGGTCGCCGGCGAGCAGGGCATCGCCCACCTGCAGGGCATTGGTGCTGAGCCCATCGATCAGGCTCTGCACCGCCGTGGCACTGATGTGTGGGCTGCCCGTGCTTTCGGCATGCAGGGCCAGTTTCTGCAGTTCCATGCTCAACCGGGCGCTGTCGCTGCCAATGGCATCGATCAGGGCGTCCACCGCCTTGGGCTCCAGGCTCAGCTTGAGCTCGCTGGCGGTGCGCTCCACCAACTGGCGCTGCCCGGCGCCGTCCCACACCGCCGGCAGCTTGAAGCTCAGCTCTTTGGCCTGCCCTGCCTTCACCCGTTTCTGCAGGGCCTTGGTGGTGCGCAGCCGGCCATCGGGTTTGTTGGGGTTGCAGAGCAGCAGCTCGGTGCTGTCGGGAATGGTGTCGATGGAGGCTTCAAAGCGATCGGCCAGCTCACTGGGGCAGCCATTACAGAAAGGTGAGCGCTGCAGCAGCACCACCCGCGCTCCGCTGCCGAATGGGGGCGTGCGCGCCTCTTCCAGGGCTTGCCGGGCCTGCCCGCTGTCGCTGCCATCCAGTCGGCTCAGATTCACGCTCGCCCAGGCCGGATCGAGCGCGCTGTCGATCACGGCCTGAATGGCCCGCTCCAGCGCCGCGGAATCATCGCCCCACAGCAACTGGATCGGCATGGCGACAAGGCATCAGAGGATGCTGAAGTCTGCCCTGTGTGGCATAGGCCTGTTCGAGGAGCGCCCCCATGGCTGATCACCCGATCTTCACCGAAAGCATCCGGCGCATTCGGGCTCTGCTCGGGGAGACGGGTTTAGGCCCTTTGGAGCAGCAGGTGCTGGAGCGCCTGGTGCACAGCAGCGGTGATCCTGGTCTCAGGCCCCTGCTGCAGTTCAGCGACGGTGCCTGCGCCCGCGCTGTACAAGCGCTCACCGGTGGAGCCGTGATTCTCACAGACACGGCCATGGCCGCGGCGGCAGTGGCACCGATGGCGGCCCGCACCCTGGGCAGCGAGGTGCGCTGCCTGCTCGACTGGGCTCCGGCGCTCTCGCCCCAGGGCTCCACCCGCTCGGCAGCGGCGATGCAGAGGGCCTGGCCGGAGCTCAGCGCAGCGGCCCGCTCGAGCGGGAGCGCTTTGCCGCTGGTGCTGGTGGGCAGTGCCCCCACCGCGTTGGAGCAGCTGCTTGATCAGGTGCAGGCCGGTGCCGATGCCCCGTCTGTGCTGATCGGCATGCCGGTGGGGTTTGTGGGGGTGCCGGAGAGCAAGCGCCGCCTGGCCGCCAGTGGCCTGGCCCAGATCCGCCTGGAGGGCACCCGCGGCGGCGCCGGCTTGGTGGCTGCCGCCGTGAATGCCCTGCTGCGGGCGGCTCAGGCCGCCAATTGATCGAGCACCTGCCGGGCCCGTTGCACCACGGGTGTGGGCACGCCGGCGAGGCGGGCGGCTTCGATGCCGTAGCTGCGGCTGGCGCCTCCGCACTGCACCTGATGCAGGAACACCAGATCGGCGCCGGTTTCCTCCACCATCACCTGGAAGTTGGCCACGTTGGCGCGTTCGCCGGCCAGGTTGTTGAGCTCGTGGTAGTGGGTGGCGAACACCGTGCGGGCTTTGAGATCGCCGGCCAGATGTTCACTCACCGCCCAGGCGATCGAGAGGCCATCGAAGGTGGCGGTGCCCCGGCCGATCTCATCGAGCAGCACCAGGGAGCGCGCGCTGGCGTGGTGGAGGATGTTGGCGGTTTCCGCCATCTCCACCATGAAGGTGGACTGGCCGGCGGCGAGATCATCCACGGCGCCCACCCGGGTGAAGATGCGATCGGCGAGGCCGACGCGGGCTGAGGTGGCCGGCACCCAGCTGCCGATCTGGGCCAGCAGTGGATCAGGCCGATCTGGCGCAGATAGCAGCTTTTGCCGCTGGCATTGGGGCCGGTGAGCACGATCAGATCGGTGCCGCTGCCCAGGTTGAGGTCGTTGGGGGTGAAGGACGTTTCCACCAGCAGCTGCTCCACCACCGGATGGCGCCCGGCCACGATCTCCAGCTGGCGGCTGTCGTTGAGCAGCGGAGCGCACCAACCGCCGGTGGCGGCGGTGTCTGCCAAGCCGCTGAGGGCATCGAGGCAGGCGATGCCTCGGGCTGCCGCGCGGATCGGGGCAGCCATCGCCCCCACCTGCTCGCGCAGGCTGCAATAGAGCTCGTATTCGCGCTGACAGGCCCGGGCCCGCAACTGGAAGATACGCCCCTCCCGCTCCTTGAGTTCGGGGGTGATGAAGCGCTCTTCATTGGCCAGGGTCTGGCGGCGGATCCAGTGCTCCGGAACTGAGCTGGCCTTGGCTTTGCTCACCGCCAGGAAGTACCCGAAGGTGCGGTGGTATTGCAGGCGCAGGTTGTTGTTGCCGCTGCGCTCGCGCTCCAGCCGCTCCTGCTCCGCTAGCCAGGCGTCCTGATCATCGAGCTGGTTGCGCAGGCCATCGAGCAGGGGGTCGACGCCGTCGTGGATCAGTCCGCCTTCGCTGAGGGAGAGGGGCGGGGCGTCGATCAGGGTCTGGCGGATGCTGGCGGCCAGTTCAGCCAGGGCGGGCTCGGGCTGTTGCAGGGCCGTGAGTTCATTCGGCCACTGCTCCAGGCTGCTTTGCAGGCGGGAGGCTAGTTGGGGCAGGCGCTCGAGGCCATCGGCGATCGCCACCAGATCACGGGCGCCGGCATGGCCCGCACCGGCCCGGCCCGCCAGGCGTTCGAGATCACCCATGGGCCGCAGCAACCGGCGCAGGGCCTGACGCAGGGGGCGACCGCTCACCAGCAGGCTCACCACGGCCTGACGTTGCTGGATGGCGCTGAGATTCATCAGTGGGGCTTCCAGCCAGCGGCGCAGGCAGCGGCCGCCCATGGCGGTGAGGGTTTGATCGATGGCCCAGAGCAACGACCCCTGCAGCTGGCCGTCCCGCTGGGTGGCGGTGAGCTCCAGGTTGCGGCGGGTCTGGGCGTCGAGCACCAGGGCCTCGCCGCTGTGCACGATCGCCGGCACATCCAGGGGAACCCGGGCGTCCTCCTCCAGGGGCTGGGTGTCGTTCACGTACTGCAGCAACCCCCCGAAGGCACGCAGGGCCAGGGGCAGCTCCGGCAGGCCGAGGCCATCGAGGCTGGCCAGCTGGTAGTGGGTTTTAAGGGTCTGCTCGGCCTGGGGGGCGCTGAAGGGGGTGCGGGCCATGGGGCTGAGGCGCAGACGCTCGGGGCACCAGGTGGGTCGCGCGGCTTCGCCGCTGTCGCCATCGCCAGCCCAGAGCAGTTCGGAAGCGTCGAGTTGGGCCAGCTGTTGGTGCAGGCCATCGCTGCCCGTGCGCTCCATCACGCGCACATCACCGGTGCTCACATCGGCGCTGGCCAGGCCCCAGCGCAACGGTGTTTTGCTGGTGGCGGGCTCCACCACTACAGCGGCCAGCCAGTTGTTGCGGCGGGCGCTGAGCATGCCTTCCTCCAGCACGGTGCCGGGGGTGAGCACGCGGGTGATGCCGCGTTTGAGCAGGGCGCCCTTGGCGGGGGTGGTTTCCAGCTGGTCGCAGAGCGCCACCGAATAGCCGCGGCGGATCAGCTCGGCGCAGTAGCGCTCGGCGGCGTGATGGGGAATGCCGGCCATGGGCACGCGGCCGATCGCCTTGCCCCCTTCCTTGCCGGTGAGGGTGAGCTCCAGCACCCGGGAGAGCTCCACGGCGTCTTCAAAGAAGCATTCGAAGAAATCACCGAGGCGGTACAGCAGCACGCGCTCGGGATGCTCGGCCTTGAGTTCCACGTAATGGCGCAGCATCGGCGTGAGCTGGGCCGGATCCACTTGGCTGTGGTGAGCCCAGGCGGGTTCGTCGCTGCTGGCGTCGTCGCCGTCGCAGGCCTCTGCGGTTGCGTCAGCGCTTGGGTCGTTGCTCTCCCCGCGCTGCTGGCGTTGGCGGGGCCGGGCGGCGGCATCAGCGCTGAGGCTGGCGTCCGTGAGGTCCTCCAGCTCAGGATTGGCGGGCTGGCTGGAGCGGCCTTTGGCTGGTTCAGCGGGTTCTGGAGCCCCGAACAGACTGCCCTGGAGGGTTTGCTCCTCGGATTGGGCAGCGGAGCGCGGCATCAGAGCAGAACGATCTGGGCGGATCGTACCGATCCCACCTGGGGTTGAAACGCTGCTTTCAGCGTTTCGATTTCGTTTGAGCTTGCTTGTTCAGATCAAAATTTGGTCACTTGAGAAATAACTGAGTGAGTGGTTTGCGGTTTTTGCAGAATGGCGTAAATGCCATTATTTGCGAATTGCTTGTAGCCGGGATAGCGCGTTTCTAATGTTTGCTGAGTTTGCTGGTCTGGATGCCTATGGAATGTGGTTTGGTACTCAAGAATGGAAAAGCCTGAATTGTTGAAGATCGTAAAATAATCTTCACTGAAGTAGCGATTGATGTGATTGCTGTTGTAGGTGTTGTAGATTACTTCTTCAGCAAATTGTTTATCAAACCGATTGCTGATGTCGGCATAGGTTTGGCTTCTGCTTTGCAGGAGATGGCCCCAGGGTTGAAAGATGTAGCTTTGGTGTTGAAGTTGTTTGTCAAAGCGATCGGGGATACCAATTGGTAGATGATGGCCGTCGAAAGCACTCCAGATGGGCGAGTGCATCGTGAACAGCTTTCCGCCTGGCTTTAAGTAGAGCAGCATTTGCTCGATTGCCAGTGGCAGCCTGGCGATGTGTTCAAAACAAGCGATTGAAAAAATAAGGTCGTACTGGTTGTGGTGGCTTCCATCAAGATCTTCCGCGTTGCAGTAATGGTGCCGGTATCTCTGTCCCAAGGCGTCGACTCGCCTTTTGTCGGCCTCATTTCTGTGAAATTGATTGGCCTCGCCCAATTCTTCGTCATAGGACGGGGCTTCTACGGCAGTCCAGCTGTTGCACTCGCAATGATCGAGAACCAGCGACGCCGGCAAGGCCCCACCAATTTCTAAGACGTCTAATCCCTTAAGGGGAATTTTTTGGGCGCAATGCTCAAGATAGGGGAGGTGATAGCTTAATTTGAATGTCTCTCTGATTCGAGTAATTTGATTTTCTGAAAGATTGAGAGTCATAACACTTTTTGCAGAGATTATCTCATAGTTGGATTGCTTTGATCGAATCAGGAGCCAGGGCCGTCTTCAGCAATCTTGTCAGCTCCCAGTAGGGAGGAGGCTCAACCTGAATGTTTCGAAGGTGCCCTGGGCTTGCGAATAACTCCTGCACCAACGCCTCAAGCTGCTCGATCGAACTCGCCCAGAACACATCCGGCCGTTCTGCCAGATGCTGTAAGGGTCCTACCAGCGATGGATCTGCAACCACCACCTGGGCCGTGCCGGCGGCCATCACCTCAAACACCCGGTGGTTGAGATCGTGATTGAGGGGCACATTCAGCACTAGGGCATGGCGGGCATAGAGCTCCGCTGCCCCCTCGGCACTGGTGGTCGTGGCATGGCGAAACGGGATGCGGCACCTGGCCTGCAGGGCTTCAACCAGTTCGCGGCGCTTGGGGTGGTGGGGCCCGAGGCTGCCCACATGCAGGAGCACCCGCTCTGGTGATGCAGTCCGCTGGGCTGCTGGGTAGCGAAAGAAGCTGGGGGCCAGGCAGCGCACAGGCACGTTCAAGCGTGCCTGCACCTGCTCCAACAGGGCTGGATTGAAGGTGAGCACCACGGCGTCGTGGGGCTCGCTGCCCTGGTAGGCAGCCAGGGTGTCGAGGGGCGCAGGCCCGTGGTGCAGATCACCGCAGGCCAGCAGGCGCGGGCCTGGCCATTGCCGCACGCCTTGGAGCGGGCAGGCGCGCATTAAGAAGGGGTCGCTGTAGTGCAGCAGCACGCTGCGGCTGGGCCAACCGCGGTGCTTGAGGCCTGCGCGCAGGGCCTGGATGGTGGGCTGGCTGAGCTGCAGGGAGTGAGAACCATCAGGCAGCTGCGGCCCTGCTTGAAGCAGCCCTGGTTGCTGCCAGAGCGGCTGGTAGGGGCCGTAGTGAACCAGGCGACGGGCACTGTCATGCCGCCATTCTCAGTGACTGAGCGCCCGCTTCACCACAGGCTGTGAAGCTTGCTGTCGCCGTTGCCGCAGGGGCGGGCTGGTCCGTGGGAGAATCCCCATCGATCGACCCGGCGTCGCCCTCTCCCATGCAGATCCTCAACACCCTCACCGTGCTGGCTTTGGTGGTGATGTCGTTCGCCCTGATTGTGGCGGTGCCGGTGCTTTATGCCTCCAATGAGGACAGCGGCCGCTCCAATCGCCTGATCCTGCTGGGCGGCATCGCTTGGGTGGCTCTGGTGCTGGTGAACTGGGGGATGAGCTTCTTCGTGGTGTGATGCCACGATGGTTGTTCTGACAGCGACCAGCAATGGCCACCTTTGAAGGACGGTTTACCGACGCGCAGGGCCTGCGCATCGCTGTGGTGGTGGCCCGTTTCAACGATCTTGTGACCGGCAAGCTTTTGAGCGGATGTTTGGACTGTCTGCACCGCCATGGTGTGGACGTGACCCCCGAGAGCAGCCAGCTGGATGTGGCCTGGGTGCCTGGCTCTTTTGAGCTACCGGTGGCGGCACAAAACCTGGCCCGTAGCGGCCGTTATCAGGTGCTAATCACCCTGGGTGCAGTGATACGCGGCGATACGCCCCATTTCGACGTCGTCGTCGCCGAAGCCAGTAAAGGCATTGCGGCTGTGGCGCGGGACACCGGAGTGCCAGTGATCTTTGGCGTGCTCACCACCGATACGATGCAACAGGCGCTGGAGAGAGCCGGCATCAAGAGCAACCTCGGCTGGAGCTATGGGTTGCAGGCGTTAGAGATGGGGAGTTTGATGCATGCCTTGGAATCTGAAGCATGACTCCTATAGCATTTAGAAAAGATTAATCCCTAACATAAACCTTCCTGCCTTTAATGAATGACATTGCAGCCAATTGTAGTTTTTAGTTTTTGATGATTGGCGACGTATTTTTTCTGTTTAAATATGCTTAACCATTACTTATTTGAATACTCAAACAGCAAAGATGACAAGAACACTCTTCATAAATACATAGCCGACGCAATCCCAGAGGTTACGACCATAGAGGGTCCGCAGCAAATAATTAATATATTAGCTAAATCACAGCCAGAGAGTATCTTTAATTCCGAACAATCAGAATTATTGTGCTACTCGGGCCAAGCATCACTTCTAAAACAGTGCATCATTTTACCTAATAATTATGAGTTATTTTTAGCGCCGTGGCTCGCTGACGGGCTCCATTCATATTCTCATCCTTTGGTCCGGCAAGACTGGAAGCGATGGTTTCCTTCTGCACATAATGCAGTGCTCACCAATGGCCAAAAAATGAGCAATGCAGTTCCAATAGAGTCTTTCGATGGGTTGAAATTTGCAGCAAATAATCAATACAAATTTGTTATAAAAAATCATGCTGACGCTGATAATTATTGGCACTGGACATTCGAGTGGCTTCCAAGGTTGTTAATTCTTCGTTCGTTGATCAATGATGACTTAGATTTAAAGTCTCTTTCATTTATTGTTATAGGGCAGTCCTTAACTCAATTTCAAGAAGATTGGATTGAATTGCTTTTTGAGAGAGAAATTGTTATCGAATATTATCGCAGTCCGATTTTATGCAACAATTTTCTCTCTGTTACGCCTCCATTTCCCGCGCATCATTCGAGATCTTGGTTGTCAAGAATAAGTGAATGCATCCTGTACTCAAATAACTATCTGGCGCTGAACAAGACTATTCGTTCAACCAACAAACGTATTTATCTTCAGCGAGGGAAGGCACTGAATGGTCGAAATATTATAAATGAGGGTGATGTTCTTAATCAATTAAGTCTCTACGGCTTCATGCCATTGTCGATGGATCAGTTATCAATCTACGAGCAGGCACATATTTTTTCTAACGCCGATATCATAATTGGTCCTCATGGATCTGCTTTTGTTAATATGATTTTTTGCAAGAAGCATTGCCAAATTATTGAATTTTTTGGACCCGGATACTTGTCAGGACACGATTATAGTCTCGCTTTTATGCTTGAACTGAGTTGGTTGTTTATCGAAGGATCATCAAAAAATGACAACCCTACCTTTTCTTCAGACTACATGATTGATATCGATAAATTGACGGAGATCCTTAATCGTTGTTTGGCTAGTCATTGAGATTTCTCTTCATTTGGTTGCTAGCAAACACTCCGGTCTGTGATCCTTGCATAAAAATTGGACGAATCTGCCAAAAAGTTCTTATCTTGTTGGCACTCAGTAAATAACTTAAATGCCAGTCTATTGGCAGCAATAATGATGATGAATCATTAATGATTGTTTCGGCGACTTTTCGAGTTACGATATAAGAAGAAGCACATCGTGTTTGACCTTCTCCCATTTCAATAAAATTGGATGCTTGATTTTTATTCTCGACCTGTGGCCTGAAGTTCAAACTATCACTGACATCAAAGAATCCTTCACCCAGGTGACTGATTGAATCTACGCAGGAGGCAATTCGGTCAGCGAGAGGCTTATCGCAATGGCTCGACACACAAGCATCATCCTCTAAAATAAGACAATATTGATGATCAGTACTGATAAAGTCTTTCATAGCCGAAAGATGTTGAATGGAGAGCTCAATATTCTTTCTGCTATACGCATTAAGAGATTGGTGAAAAAGGCTTCGTATTTGAATTTCATTGACTTGACTGATCGACTTACCTACATCACAGCGTCTCACATTTTGTGAGTGTGACATAACTGATTGATGATACAATAAGATGTGATTGATTTGCATTACTTGTGCCATCATCTCTGCTTTTCTCGCAGATGTCAGCGATGTATCCTCCTGATCAATAGAGGGGCTATAGCTGTATACACTATGCTCCGTTATTATTTTCGGTAATAATTGAACGCCAATCGATGAGGCTAGTTGCTGTTTGAGTCTTTGATCAAGCTTTGAATAGTGAATTAGGTAGGAAGAAAGTAGTGATCCTAACTTTAGCATTTATTTAGTAGCACACAAATTCAAGCTGATTTGTTTACCAGCGATTTCATAAGTTGACGTATCAGAAAAGCCAGCTGGTAGGAAATTCATTGGTAAATATTGTTTTACCTCAGCGAATCCCGCAGATTTAAGGATTTGAGTTAATAATATCTGATCGTAACTCATGTAGTGGGTATTCTCTGGGTACTCTTGTCCTCCATGGATCGCACGAACGATCATAGATAGGGGGCACTTGTTGGATAGATATAAGCTGGCAAGAACCTCAAAGTTCGGCACCGATACATAGAATTGGCCTCCTGGTGCTAATAGGGTATAAATTTTTTGGACGAAGCCACCAACCTCTGTCAAGCCAATATGCTCAAGGCTATGACACATATAGACAACGTCCAGACTATTTTTTTGGAATGGCAAATGATTCATGTCACATACTAAATCTGTTGCATCTGTTTGTCTTGCGTCGACATTAATGAAGCCAGAGAGGTGATGATTGCCGCAGCCTAAATGTATTTTTTTAGTGTTCAAATTCATTGCGAATACTTAGGAAATTATAGAGGCTTGATTATTAAAACCGTTTGGATTGGCGTTTTGCCATTTCCATCCATCAATGCATATGTCGCGCAACGATCTTACTGGTTTCCATTTGAGTTTTTTCAATGCCACGGAGGGATCAGCTACTGCAACTGCAGCATCTCCAGCTCTCCTCTCAACAAATTCGTAAGGAACCACAAGCCCTGTTGCCTGTTCAAATGCCGAGACAAACTCTAGTACAGAGACGCCAATGCCTGTACCTAGATTCACAGCAAGCCATTGCGGAGCTTCCTCGCACAAAAATCTGAGTGCGGCTAGATGTCCATCCACTAAATCGAGAATATGGATATAGTCGCGTATGCAAGTTCCATCAGCTGTTGGCCAGTCATTGCCAAATATATTTAATTTTTTCCGCTGTTTCTTAGCAACTTGCATTAAAAATGGGAATAAGTTGCCCGGCGTTCCTTTTGGATCTTCACCAATGTGGCCTGAAGGATGTGCACCTACAGGATTGAAGTATCGAAGACAACAGATCCGCCACTGAGGGTCTGAATTAAACTGATCAAGGAGCATTTGTTCTACGGCAGCCTTCGTTCTTCCGTATGGGTTGATTGGTGCAATTGTTGAAGCTTCGTTTATTTTTTTCTGTTTACTTGTACCGTAAACCGTACAGCTGCTGCTAAAAACCAGAGTCTTGCACCCATGCTTGCTCATAGCCATGAGCAGATTACTGGTACCGTTCACATTAATATCCCAATATTTTAGAGGCTTTTTCATTGATTCTCCAACAGATTTTAAACCTGCGAAATGTATAACAGCATCAATTTCTTTGCCATCTAGACAATTGAATGCCTTAAAGAGATCTACTGAGCGCCTGATATCTCCATCGATAATTTTTAGATTCTGAGTATTCACGCTACTGGTGAGCTCTTTTATTCTTGTTAGAGATTGAACAGTGCTATTAGAATAATTATCGATGGATACAACTTGATGACCTTCCTCCAAGAGGCGAAGGCAAGTATGACTGCCGATAAAGCCAGCACCACCTGTGACTAGAATGTTCATTGGCAATGCCTTTCATAACATTAATACTTAGGCTATTATACATGATGAGTACATGTACTAATCAAAGTGATTAGCATTATTTCTTGCGTAGCCTAGTAATTGAAAAATCTCTCCGAATTCTGATTCAATCCTATTTATTTGCTCTTGATTGAAAAGCTCATACCCCGAACCAGGCGCTCCCATGAATTTGGATATGTGCTTTCCGTGGAAATGTGTTTCCAAATCATATTCCTTAAATGAAGAAAATTTTGATACAGAGTGAGCTATATTTTTTACAGAATATTTGTCTTTTAAATAAATTCTCAGCTTTGTATCTATGGTGATTCCAAAAAACGCTTCAAGCTCATTGTATATATAAGTATGATCGAAGTAAAATTTTTCATATTGTAGAAAGCATGCACTTTCTTGTTTAAGCTCTGTTATGTCGTTAAATCCATTGTTTTTGCATATTAGCAAGTGCTTGCTGATTGTATTGTCAGTCAAGTCATCGTCTAAGCGTAAAATTGAAGAAGCTATAATATCGACTGGGTTTCTATATGTAATTACCAGCTTACCACTTGGCATGTTTTCAAGAGAGTGGCACTTATGTATATGCTTATAAAAAATCTCTTTCAGAATATTGTACACTAAAGTAGAACCACTTCTGAGAAGTCCAAATTGGTAAATTTGCATGCAATGACAGAGAGTTCTTTATTTTAGCATATATACTAGATGCATCATTCATTGGCCAGTATAATATTCTTTGAGTCGACAGTCTTTGTTCACGGTAATATATTATTAATATAAATCGATGGCGTAATCCAGTTCAATGAAAGTATGTATTCAAATAAATATTGCCGACACTTTTGGTTTGTTTTTTTAGGGTTTGTTTGGCATGTGATCTGAAGTGAATTATTTAAAATATTATATCTGTATCTCCGACATGTATCAATTGGACCATTCTTTTTAATGATTGATCAGTTACTTGTGCATTAATTACTTTTCTACTTGTATTGTATATTTTTTGGGTTTTAAACTCGAATTCACTAATGTCAAAATCACAACTTCCATCAAGAATCTCATGAATTGCTTTGTCTATATTTTTAAGGTTAAATGTTTTCAGCACGTATTTTCTGCGCTCTTTTTTATTCTGATACCTAATTGCATAATATTTCCACAATGGCCTCATTGATAGTTTATTATAACTCCATAAGCGGCTAGTTCGTGATAGCTTTTTGACAGAATTAAATTTAATAAAATCAAGATAGTATTGATTAATAGAAGACGCTTCAAAAAAAGTGTGTTCATAATTCAAGCCCGAGACCATTGGGGAGCTAGTTAGGGCATAGTTATATAGTGACTGCATCCAGAAATTGGGCTCTCTTGTTAAGGCAAATAGGCGAACAGTATCTCCGAGATGTTGTTGCAAAGATAAGTCGCTCTCTAGTAAATCAATAGTTTGCTGTGCTGTTAAATGACCTATCCACGCTGGATTGGGTCGCACTAATCTAACTCCATAATCTCTTAGATAATTTTGGAATGAGGTTCCGGCAATTTTGGGAACATGTATAAAGATACCGAGAATTTCTTTGTTAACACCCGATTGAATTATAAAACTCACTAGCACAAAAGTTTTATTTGATACTCTATCATTTGATCTAAGCAATCTATGCTAAGGGAGGCTATTCTTTACTTCTTGAAGTATAGAATTTATGGTTGATATATTAATATCCGCGCAAAGCTTATGGAATGATGATTTCGTGGATTGATAAAATCCTTTATCGTTATCTTTTATTAAGCCTATAAAAAATTGCTGCTCATTTTTTGAACAAAAATGAGCAAGCTGCGAAAAGGCTGATCTGCCACCAATTATTACTTTCGAACCCATCATTTGCGAAAACGCATCAATTTCATCTTTATTAGTCCATGTTGAGTTTGATATATTAAGTGTTACATTAGGGAGCTCCTGTATTTTAGCTAAAGGTATTGAACCATCTGTATTAAGTTGACTGTAGCAACAGATTGTTTCGTTGGGAAATTCAGAAGAAAGTTCCCTTAGCAGTATCTCATAAATCTCATCGCTTATACACCAGCGCGAATGATTATTAACCATGTTTACATCTCCACGCCTAATATGAATTGAAATATCATAAGAAGATAATTCTCTTAATTTAAGACAGTTTTGAAGATCTCTGTGAATTGTATCAGTTTTTTTCAAAAGTTTTCCAGGAAATTGATCGAATGGCAAGCGCACCAATAATTGCTTTCCTTTTGCATATTGGTCATCTATAATTCTTTTAACTTTTCGGATGTTTGTGCTTTTTTCAAAGTCAAATGTTCTGTTTATGCCATCTTTATCCAAGTCATTCAAAATATCAACCATCTCAATTAATTGATATAGTGCTTCACCTTTATATGCTTTTTCAGATTGTTTCCAGTCAATAAACTGATTCCAATGCTCAGTAAAATAGTCATAGCGGCTTGGAAGAAATTTCCAATCAAAATAATGAGCCATTAGGAAAGTAGTCAATCTATTTAGTGTTGTATGTCCGAACCTCCCATAAGGATTGTAGTGAGAAATAAGAACTGGCTTCATACGTTGAGAATTTTTTCTTTATTATACAGTGCTGCGTAGTTCCTTTTGAAAGGTTTGATCATTAAGACACGATTCATCAATTGACCTTGTTTTATGTAAAACTAGCGACATTAATTCTTTATATTTAAGGCACTTGAAGTGCTATTCATGCCGCTATATCTTATAAGTTTACAAAGAATGTGCTCAGTTTTTGGCCTTTTGAATGTTTTGTTGAGGGTCATGAATTTATTTCTTGAGTTAATATGTATCTGCTAATTCATGGGATGTATTTTATCTGTTGTATTTAAATGCTCCTCTTGTCTCTTTAGATTTTTTTATGGTTATTTTTGGCATGAGCTTTATTCTTTGCCTTTCGCTATTTTAAGATTGTTTGTGTGTAAAATCTCTGTGTTCGCTTTGTTGAATTAATTTGCAGCCAATAGCAGATTATTATTTCTTGTAAATAAATTGGAGGCATTCTATTCAATTTGTATTTGATCTATTCTCTCAATCGAAAGTAATTTCTGTGGTGCAAAATACTTTTGAATTATATTGCCAAATAGTTCTTGTTCGGATTCTCTATGCGTGTATTCATGTTTAATAGTTGTCATATATGTTGAGTTCTTGGTAACTTCGTACTTATAAAGCCTATTGTCGACTATGAGTTGTTCTTTGAATGTTTTGGCTGCTGCATTTTCACGCTTGTAACCAGCAATTACTACAAGCAAGTGGGCATTAAAAGTTTTTTTTAATTCTTTTAGTATCAAATCGACTTTGTGTTGATTATGGATAAAATATTTATCGTCGATTGCGTTTGCGGTGATAATAAAAAGAATTGGTGTTCTGAGTTTTGCTATCTTTTCTAAGCGTGACAACCCCCTTATAAAGTGTGTGTATACTTGAAGATTTGTGAGATCGTGGTGCGGAAGTGTTGCTTGGTGATAATCTTTTAAATTATCATAACCGTTAATTAATGTTCTATACCCATATAGTTTGTTCATTCTGTCGTAATACCTTATTCCGTTAGTTGATACCTGTCTTGCTCTGTCTTGCAGAAACGAAAATTTGTTTTTCAGCATGTCATAAAGTATTTCTAGTGTTTTGCAGTTCGCTGATCCTAGTACTGAAGAGAACATGCGGTATTTATGCTTTTTAAGAAAGATTTCTGTGTGGCATCTTATCCCAAGCGAGTAAATTACTTCTGGGCAAAACAGAGTGTTCTCTACAGGTAGCATTGTTTATCCATATATGAAAGATTTTACCATGTCCATTCAAACCTTCTTGTAATAAATCGACTTTTCCAGAATTT
Organism: Synechococcus sp. CS-197; assembly: GCF_025128215.1. Lineage (NCBI taxonomy): Bacteria > Bacillati > Cyanobacteriota > Cyanophyceae > Synechococcales > Synechococcaceae > Synechococcus > Synechococcus sp. CS-197. The sequence continues at coordinate 75,863 of NZ_JAHLZC010000014.1, forward strand.
TGCTAATAATACAACTGTATTTCACTGCATTAATTACAAGGTATCTGCTAATTGGGGTCTTCATTAATCAATGGGAGTGTATAAAGCTATTGCTCTGATTTTGTGGCAGCTTTTTAGCATGTTCCCGCCTTGGCTAAAATGATTCATATACTGAGAGTGATTTGATCACAAGGTACACTAATGTGTACATATTTCTCTCTAATATGATCCGCTCCTCAGCGGCACTATGGCCATTCTCATTTTGATACACCACTGCCTGATTACTGGCATCTGAGGCATACGCCTCAGACAGCGCTTCGAGATCTCATCGCTAAGGGAATTGATCTAAATAAAGCTGAGCAGATGATTTACGATGTCTATAAAAATCCTCATATTAATCGATTTATGCCTTCAGATTATCGATTTATTTTTGCCGCAGATGGATGGGAGTGTGTGACGTTGCAGCCACTCGCTGAAATCCAGCTTTCTATGTTGAATCCAGATGATGCTCAGAAGATTCTCATGAATTATCCAAATGATAAAACTCTTTGTAGTTGGTATATGTTGATCATGAAAGCTCTTTGAATTTAAGAATTCTTTTTTGTAGGCAAGAATGTTATCATTAATTCTTGCAAGCAAAAAGGGTTTGGCATATGCCGATAATAATGTTTTTAGTTTTTAATTGCTAGGCCTGTAAGTTGTTTTTGCAGGTTTTCGATTTGTTTAGAGAATCCCATCAGGTTTGCTTTCATTGAATTTTCATCGACTGTTAGGCGAGATGCTTGATCAGGCTTGACTGCTCTTGCTGTAAGTTTAGCTTGTTCAATGCACTTTGATAAGATAATGGAATTGCTTAAGGACAAAGATGTGTTGGAACCCTTTTTAATGAATTGAAGCAAGCTATTAAATGCTGTTAAATTTGCATGATTTTTGTCAACAAGACCTTCAAAGCTGATTATTAACAAGTGCGATGAATTGCCCTTAGCATCCTCTGCAATATTTATGCTTTCTTGATATAAATTAATTGAGCGTTCTAGCATTCGTGCGTGTGCTTCTTTCCGCTGAAATGGCGTTGTCGAGCAAAATCGTTTGTAATGGCTGCTAATTGCTGCAAGTGGTTCTCTGAATATTATGATCGTAGATGAATTGATGTCTTGGCTCTTTAATTGCTGTTTATTTATGAGATATTCTTGCTGGAAATGTGATTTGAGTGCAATATAGTCACTCCCTTTGGTGTAAACTCGCCGCGAATCAAAATATTGCTGAAGTATCGGCTTGTCTAATGGGTTTCCAGGGCATCCCTGTGTAGGCTTTTTTGTTGCTATTTCGATGAATGCGCGTACAAGATGATTTCCTGATCTCGGAAAGCTGTGTAATAAAAATGATTGGCTCATTTCAATGCTGTTTGTTTTGGCAGAGAGCTGATTTGTTTTTTTTGATTGCTTTTCCTCTGTTTAGCTGTGCTTGTCTGCGGCAGGACCAAAATTTGCATCAACAGTACCGGGGCTTGCGGTGTTGACCGATGGCGCCCTGGTAGTGCATGATTTCTTGGTCGTGAGGGACACATCCCAAGCGCCGACCTGCGGATGTAGCTCAGTGGTAGAGCATCTCCTTGCCAAGGAGAGGGTCGAGAGTTCGAATCTCTTCATCCGCTTGATCTGATTCATTGCTTTCGCACCAGCAGCTGCTGTGGAGAGGCTTTTTGAAATCCCAGTTGCTGGTAGAAGCCGGCGCTATTGGTGGTCATGAGATAGACCCGCTCCGCTTGGCGGATCGTCTTGGCGCTGAGCAGGGCCTCCACCACCCGCCGGCCCAGGCCTCGGCCTTGGAGGTCGCCGGCCACCACCACATCCCAGAGCACGGCCCGGTGGATGCCGTCGCTGGTGGCCCGCCCGAAGCCCACCAGGCGTTTGCCGCGCCAGAGGCTCACCACCACAGTGCTGCCCTTGAGCATGCGCTTGAGTTGGCCCTGGCTGCGGCTCTCTGCCCAGAAGGCGTGTTTGCGGAACAGCCGCTGCAGCTTGAGCAGGCCTCGGGTGGGCCGCAGGTCTGGTCCCAGGCCAAACAAGCGCAGCCCCGGTGCTCCGGGGGCATGTTCCACCAGGCGGTAGCGGGTCATGTCGCCATCCTCCTATCCCCTTGCACCCCTAGCCGCCCCGCCGCTCCAGCAGCGTGAACGGCTCGTAACCCACGGAGATGCCGAATTCTTCGGCGAATTCCAGCACCCGGCACCAGGCGCGATCGCCGGCCTCTGAGGGCCGCACGATGCCGGTGAGGATCACCGGTGCGTTGCCGGTTTGCAGGGTCATCGTGAACAGGGGCCAACCCACCGACGCCTGCACGCTGTCGTCTCGGTAGGTGGGAGCCACATCCAACGATCCGATCAGGATTCGCCGCTGGTTGGCATCCCAGGCGGGGGGGATCCCGTAGCGCTCCAGCAGATCAGCGGCCAGCGCCCAGGAGCGGCCTTCGCTGTCGATCGCGACGTCCAGCGCTTCGCCGCGGGCTTCGATCGTGGTCTCGCCCTTGAAGATGAGGCGGTCAGTGCTGGGGCTGTGCGTCTGGCTTGTGCCGCCAGCCATCAGCTCCCGGATTCTTTGCCTCAGCTGCTCACCACCATCGAGAGGGCCGTTCTTCTCCAGCTGCAGCAGATCCCAGCGCTCACCCGTGCCGCCCCACACCACCGGCCCGTAGTTGTCGTGCATCACGCGGCCATCTTTGTTGGAGGCGGCTTCCGCATGGGTCATCACCCGCTGGATCGTGATGTCTTCGGCGCTCCAGCCCCAGCTCGTGGCGATCGCAGCGGTTTCCGCGCAGAGGCTGTCGAGCTGCGCCGGAGTGGGCGGCAGCGTCCAGGGGTCGGGCTGGCCGCCCATGCAGGCGCAGGAGAGGGCCACGGCATTGCTGTTGCGCGCCCAGGTGTGGGCCGGCAGATCCACGCTGGTGGCATGCAGCCGGTGCACCCGGCCGTCGCCGCTGATGATCACGTGATAGTGGCCGGGCCGGATCCAGTCGTAGCCGGTGGCGGTCCAGTGCAGGTAGATCGTGGCGGCCATGAGCCTCGGCAAGCGAGTGGGTGTTCACTGCAGAGGTAACAACTGCCGCAGGCACTCGGCCACACCGATGCGGTTGAGGCATCGCTCGATGGTCCTAGTCAAAATGGGGCCATGACGGTTCATGCCCAGCACCATTGGCAGCAGCGCTTTGCGGCCGACAGGCAGCGCCTGGAGCAGCGCCGTGCTGCGGGGCTCGACCAGGCGTGGGAGGCTGCGTCCCTGTGGCGGCAGCGCTGGCCTCAGGCTTTCGCGAGCATTCCGATCTGGATCTGTTGATTGAGGGCATGCCACCGGAGGCTTGGCTGGAGGCGGTGGCCCTGGCGGAGCGCCCTGGACCGCTCAGCGTTGATCTCAAGCGCGCCGAAGATCTGCCGCCTGATCTGCTGGCCCGTTTGCTGCGCCACAGCCAGGAGCTTTAAGGGAACAGAGCGCCCATGCTTAAATAACGCCGGTTCAGCAGTTGGCGGCAGGGCGGCAATGACGCGCAAGGGCATCATCCTGGCGGGCGGCAGTGGCACCCGCCTGGCGCCGCTCACCACGGCGGTGAGCAAGCAGCTGATGCCGGTGTACGACAAGCCGATGATCCATTACCCCCTCAGCACCTTGATGCTGGCGGGGATCCGCGAGGTGCTGATCATCACCACCCCCCACGACCAGGCGGCGTTTCAGCGCCTGCTCGGCGACGGCAGTGCCTGGGGGATGACCATCGCCTATGCCGTGCAGCCCAGCCCCGATGGCCTGGCCCAGGCTTTTCTCATCGGCGCCGACTTCTTGGATGGATCGCCGGCCGCGTTGGTGCTGGGCGACAACCTCTTCCACGGCCATGAATTGATCCCCCAGTTGCAGGCTGCTGCCTCCCGCGATCAGGGGGGCACGGTGTTCGCCTATCCCGTGCGTGATCCGGAGCGTTACGGCGTGGTGGAGTTCGATGCCGAAGGCCGGGCCCTGAGCATCGAGGAGAAACCGGCCCAGCCCCGCAGCCGTTACGCCGTGACCGGTTTGTATTTCTACGACGCTTCGGTGGTGGAGAGGGCCCGTCAGGTGCGGCCCTCGGCCCGCGGGGAACTGGAGATCACCTGCCTCAACCAGATGTATCTCGACGAGCAGCAGCTCACGGTGGAACTGATGGGGCGAGGCATGGCCTGGCTCGACACCGGCACCTTTGATTCCCTGCATGAGGCCGGGGCCTACATCCGCACCCTCGAGCACCGCCAGGGGCTCAAGGTGGGCTGCCCAGAAGAGGTGGCCTGGCGCCAGGGTTGGATCAACCACGATCAACTCGAAAGCCTGGCCCAGCCCCTGCGCAAGAGCGGCTACGGCGCCTATCTGCTGCAAATGCTCAAGGAGAGTGGCGGCGAGCATGCCCTGCTCCAACGCAATCTGGAGGGGCAACCCCGGGAGCAGGCGCATGCCAGCTGAAGCGCTCCACACCGCCGCCGGCCAATGCCTGCCGGGCCCTTTGCTGATTACCCCCCGGGTGTTTGCCGACGAGCGCGGCTTTTTCTACGAGAGCTGGAACGAGCGCCGCTTTCGCGCTGAGCTGATCGAGGCCGGTGTGCCCGCCGCCGAGGCGGAGGCGCTGGTCTTCCGCCAAGACAACCATTCCCGCTCCAGCCGCGGGGTGTTGCGGGGCCTGCACTACCAGTTGCCCCCCGAACCCCAGGGCAAGCTGGTGCGCTGCAGCCTGGGTGCCATCTTTGATGTGGCCGTGGATCTGCGCCGGGCTTCGCCCACCTATGGGCAGTGGGTGGGCGCCGAGCTCAGCGCCGCAAACCATCAGCAGCTCTGGGTGCCGGTGGGCTTTGCCCATGGCTTCCTCACCCTCACGGATGTGGCGGAAGTGCAATACAAAGCCAGCGGCTTCTGGAACCGCGACTGCGAACGCTCCCTGCGCTGGGATGATTCGGCCCTCGCAATCGCCTGGCCTTTGGAGCAAGCGGGTGTGTCCGAGCCGTTGCTGGCGCCCAAGGACGCCGACGCACCGCTGCTGGCCAGCTTGGACGCAGCCGCTGAGGTGTTTCCGTGAAGGTGCTGCTCACCGGCGCCGGCGGACAGCTGGGCCAGGCCTTGATCGCTGCCTGCCCCCCTGGCATTGAACTGATCGCTACTCGCCGCGCAGAACTCGATCTGGCCGATCCCCAGGCCTGTAGCGCCGCCGTGCACCACCACCGGCCGGCCTGGGTGCTCAATGCCGGTGCTTACACCGCTGTGGACAAGGCCGAGAGCGAACCGGCCCTGGCCCAGGCCGTGAATGCCGGCGCTCCCGCGGCCTTGGCCCAGGCCTTAGCGGAAACGGGTGGGCGCATGCTGCAGCTGAGCACGGATTTCGTGTTCAACGGCGCCCAGGGGCAGCCGTATCAGCCCGATCAGCCCCGCGATCCCCTCGGGGTGTACGGCACCACCAAGGCCGCCGGTGAGCAGGCCGTGGCCGAGCAACTGGGCGCCCATGAGGGGGGGCGGGCCGCCATCCTGCGCACCAGCTGGGTGTACGGCGCGGTAGGCCGCAACTTCCTGCTCACCATGCTGCGCCTGCACCGCCGCAACGCCGAAGCGGGCCAGCCCCTGCGCGTGGTGGCCGATCAGGTGGGTTGCCCCACGGCCACCCCGGGCTTGGCCGCTGCCTGCTGGGCGCTGATCGCGCAGAACCTCAGCGGATGGCAGCACTGGAGTGATGCCGGTGCCGCCAGCTGGTACGACTTCGCGGTGGCCATTGGCGAGCTCGCTGTGGCCCGGGGTCTGATCCCCGCGGCGGCGGCGGTGCAGCCGATCACCACCGCGCAGTACCCCACACCGGCCCAACGCCCCGCCTATTCCCTGCTGGCCTGCGCAGCCACCCGCGCCCAGCTGGGGTTGCCCGCCCGGCATTGGCGCCAGGCCCTAGCGGAGGTGATCGCCTGTGTGGATGCATGATCCGCGCACGCTGCTGCTGCGGGCCCTGCTGCTCGACTGGCTCGGTCAGGTTCTGATCCTGGCCCTGATCATTGCGATGCCGGCCTGGACCGGTGTTGCCCTGGGTGGCGACAGCCTCCAGGGGCAGGGGCCCTGGTTGGTTTTCGTGCTGCTGCTCTATCCCTTGCTGGGCTGGTTGTTCGTCAGTTACACCGTGCTGCGCTGGCGGCGGCTGGCTTTGCCCGTGCTGCTGCAGCGCCTGCTGATCACTGCGGTCGTCACCTTGGTGGTGGTGGCGATCGCCCGTTGGTTGATCAACCCCAGCGAGGCGGTGTGGCTGGTGTACCGGCGGGTGCAGCTGCTCTGGATCGGGGCGCTCACGCTCTGGGCCCTGGCGGTGCGCGTGGGGCTGCGCCGGGGGCTGTTGCTGCCTGAGGCGCCGCGCATGCTGCTGCTCGCCCAGCCCCAGGAGCTGGACACGGTGCTGGGGGCTTGGCGGCGGGTGCCCCAGCGCCAGCGTTTGCGCCCGGTGGAGGCCAAGACCCTGGCCCAGCAGCTCGATCAGACCGAGGAGCCGATCCTGGTGGCTCTCAGCCAGGCGGTGCGTCAGGACCCAGAGCTGCGCTCCTTGCGCGCCAGCCTGGAGATGCGCGATCCGCGCCAGGTGCGTGCCCTCTCGGTGCTGAGCCTGTTTGAGCAGCAGCAGGAGCGCTTGCCGCCGGTGCTCATGGCCGACACCGTGCTCGCCTACGACGATCTGCCCTGGGCAGCCACCTTCAGTGTGCAGGCCCAGCTCAAGCGCATGGCCGATCTGCTGGTGGCAGCCGTGCTGTTGTTGCTCACCGCTCCCTTTGTGCTGCTGGCGGCACTGCTGATCTGGCTGGAAGACCGCGGCCCGGTGGTGTATGCCCAGCAGCGCAGCGGTTGGCTGGGCCGGCCCTTCACCGTCTACAAGTTGCGCACGATGACGGTGCAGCCGGCGAATGCCCCGGCCCGCTGGACCCAGCCGGGCGATCAACGCATCACAGCGGTGGGGGGCTGGTTGCGGCGGGTGCGGCTCGATGAACTGCCCCAGTTGCTCAATGTGCTCAATGGGGAGATGAGCCTGATCGGCCCGCGCCCGGAGCGCCCGGAACTGGAGGAGGAATTGGAGCAGCGCATCCCCCATTACCGCAAACGTCACTGGATGCGACCGGGCTTGAGCGGTTGGGCCCAGGTGTGCGCGCCCTACGCCAGCAGCATCGAGGATTCCGATCTCAAGCTCTCCTACGACCTTTACTACCTGCGGCACTTCAGCACCTGGCTGGATCTGGTGATCCTGCTGCGCACCGTGAAAACCGTGCTCAAGGCCGGCGGCCGCTGAGCGCTCATCGCTCAGCTCTCAGCCAGCACTCAGACGCTGTTCACAGTTCAGACACATCCCTTTGGGCTGATCTCGGTACCTTTGGTCTGCTGTTGCCAGCTGTTGATTTCCCATGTGCATGCTCTGCAACCAGGCCCGGTCGCAGCGCTTTGCGGCGGGCACGGGCGGTGACGGCACACCGGTGTATTCCTTATCCATCGCCCCCGAGGGGCTGATCGACAACAGCAACGCCGCTTACACCGAGCGGGCCATAGCCACCGACGGGGTGCTCGATTACTACCTGCACACCCCGGGCGGCGCCGTCACCGTGGCTGGCGGCGGCTTCGGGGAGCAGACGATCGAATCGGTGGGAATTTCTGCGGCCGACCAGGACTATTTCCGCTCAGTGGTGGAGCGCCTCGACGCAGTGATTGATCTGGATTTCCGTGAATCCAGCACGGCTGCTGGTGGGGATGTGGATCTCTTCTACGACATGGAGATCGACCTTGGCGGCAGCGGTAACACCCTGGGTCTGGCCACCACTTCCGGCCGTGGTGGTTGGGAGCTGTTTGTGAACTACCCCGAGGTGGAGTTCGACGAGAACTACCGTCGCTACGTGCTGATCCACGAGCTCGGCCACGCCCTGGGCCTCGAGCATCCTTTCGAGGATGGTGATGGCGACACCGTGAATGGCACCACCGATCCCTGGGCCAGTGCCTTCCCGGAAGACACGGTGATGGCCTACCGCAATCCTCAGAGTGATAACTGGCCCGAGTTTTTCACCGAGAATGATCTCAACGCCTTGATCGAACTTTGGGGAGAAGAAGTGGCGTTTGTGCCACCAAGTCTCGTCGTTGAGCAACCAGATCTCAAGGATGTGTCCCTGAGGCTTTTTGGCGCAGAAAGTGATTTGATTGCTGGAACTGATGCAGTGGATTGGATCAATGGCAGTCGGGGTTCAGATCGAATCAGTGGTGCCGCTGGAGATGATTTTCTGCGGGGTGGTAAAGATGATGATGTTCTCAATGGAAACAGAGGGGACGATTGGATTTTTGGGGACCTTGGTGACGACACCGTGCGTGGTGGTAAAGGTGATGACGTGGTGAATGGCAATGTCGGCAATGACCGCATCTACGGTGATTTAGGCAATGACCAACTTCGTGGCGGTCAAGGTGATGACTGGATTGATGGTGGTGATGGCAATGACCAGATCTGGGGAGATCGAGGAGCCGATTTAATCCGCCTGTCTGCCGGTAGCGATTTGGTTTGGGACTTTTCCTACGCTGATGGTGATCGCCTGCAATTGGCGAACGAACGCACCTACACCCTCGGTTCTGCTGGTGGAAATTTGCAAATTTTTACCGACATTGGAACCACCACACTCGTCGGAGTCGGCCTTGCGGATTTCAAGGCGGATTGGTTCGAATCCGCCTTGGTCTAGTTCCGCTCGCTGATTAAGCTTCACTGGTCTTGAGAGCTTCCAGTGTCTTGTTTGCCTGAAGCGGTCCAAAGGGTGCTTGTGACCGGTGGTGCTGGTTTCATCGGTGGTGCGGTCGTGCGCCGCTTACTCACTGGAAGTCAAGCGCTGATCTTCAACCTCGATAAATTCGGCTATGCGAGCGACCTCACCAGTATTGAAGGTGTCCTGAAGGACCTTGGTCCAGCCGCGGCTGAGCGCCACGTCGTGCAAAGGGTGGACTTGGCGGATGCGGCTGCGACTGCGGCCGCCGTACAACAGGCGGACCCTGATCTCGTGCTGCATTTGGCAGCCGAAAGCCATGTGGACCGGTCGATCAATGGCCCGTCAGCGTTCCTAACCAGTAACGTATTGGGTACGTATTCGTTACTGCAGGCGGTGCGAGCGCATTGGGAAAGGCTGCCCCAAGAGCGGCAGAGCGCCTTCCGTTTTCATCACATCAGCACCGATGAGGTGTTTGGTTCGCTTGGGCCCACTGGCCGTTTCTCGGAGACCACCCCGTACGACCCGCGCAGCCCCTATTCCGCCAGCAAAGCTGCCAGCGATCACTTGGTGAATGCTTGGCACCACACGTATGGAGTGCCAGTAGTGCTGACGAATTGCAGCAACAATTACGGACCCTGGCAGTTCCCCGAGAAGCTGATTCCGGTGGTCATTCTGCGAGCGGCATCCGGCGAGCCGATTCCTCTCTACGGCGATGGTTTGAACGTTCGCGATTGGCTTTATGTCGACGATCACGTTGAGGCACTGCTGCTCGCTGCCACTCGCGGACGTTTAGGTGCCAGTTACTGCGTCGGTGGTGATAGTGAGCGTACAAACCGTCAGGTGGTCGAAGCCATTTGCAGCTTGATGGATGAATTCAAGCCAGAGAGCGCCCCCCATGACCGTTTCATCACCAGGGTGAAAGATCGGCTTGGACACGACCGTCGCTATGCCATTGATCCTGGCCTTATTACCACCGAACTGGGCTGGAAGCCACGACATAATGTTGAGAACGGTCTCAGGCAGACGGTGCGTTGGTATCTCAATCATTTGCAGTGGTGCAATTCCCTTTTGGATCGAAATTAATCTTGGTTTTCGACATGTCTTGGCAGGCTTTAGGTGTTGATGCGAGACGAACAGCGCCGTCATCGTATTCAATGGGAATTGGAGAGTATCTTTGAGCCGTAGTCTTGGTTCAAACAGGGCTGATTGTTCGTCTTTTGCTTCGAATTGCTAGAAATCAATGATGGCAACTCCGTCTCAACGCACTTGTTTTGTTCATATGCCGAAATGTGGAGGAACTTCAGTTCGACTTTCTCTTGAGAAGTTGCTCGGTAAAGAGCATCTTCACCTCGACTATGGAGGCGTGCCAGGGAAAGGGGAGGTAGAGCGTCATTCTCATTTGCTTACTTATATGAAATGCCCAATCCAGTTGGAGAGCGGTTGTTGTGTGTATGGTCATTTCCGTCCGGTGAAGTATCTCGGTGATTTAGGGCCATCTACACAAGATATTTTTGTTTGTACGATTCTGCGTGAGCCGATTGACCGCCTGATTTCGCATTATCGTTATTTACTCGCTTTGGATGATCCTGGCAATGCAATGCGAGAGGCTTTGCGCGAGCATCAAGATGATTTTGCATGGTTTGCAATGCAGCCACGTCTACGAAATATATACAGCCGTCATCTCTTTCAAGTACCATTGAGTCGCTTGAATTATGTTGGAATATATGAAAAGATGAATGATTCTTGGCTTGCTATTGCGAATCGAATAAAAAGCTCTAGCCAAGCAGTTCCTCAGCTGACGCGTTCCAATCGTACCGATGAGCGTTCGTCAAAGCCGATCCCTTAGCCTCAAATATCGCCTCTGTTACGCTCTGAAATCAGTGAACTTCATGCAGAGGATATAGCACTTTATACGTATGCTAATCAGCGATTTATGTCATTGCAAAGAGAGAGTTAAAGACTTTTTATTTTTTTCAATAAAACACTTAAAGCTCGTGCTGAGTATTTTTGATTGGTGGCGCATGTTTCATTGGCTTCTGTTATGTAGTTGAGAAGATAGGGCGATAATGAAGCTTTGTATTCGGCATGGCTTGGTATTAATTTTTTTTGAATATTCAGCAACTGCAGAAAGCTTGTTAGTTGTTGATAGTTGAGCCACGTGCCACATTCCCAGTGAGCCGGAATTGACTCATGGCGGCTGTTGGTGAGGTGGCGAATGGCGGGATGCCGCTGTACATCAGAAAAGAGTGTGCAGGAGTGTGCGGTGTGCTTCACGCATGATTGAAGTGATTGATTTCTTCTGTTTTTTAGTCCACCTCTGCTGATGATCACAACATCAGCTCGAATATCGCCGGCTAGGTCAAGGGTGTGAATGGCACTCCCTTCGCAGAACACAAGCATGTCTGCGGTTTTATAGAGATTGATTTGATGTTCAAAGCTGTGTTCTTCTGGATGGAAGATGAGAAAGCCTGCGTCGTTGAGAATTTTTTCAATGACATGTTCGCCGATGAGGCACGATTGTGTTCTAAGCTTTGAGCGTGAGATATAGATTTTTTTGCGGTTTATTCTCCAGGATCTCCGGCGACGATGTTGAGTTAGCAAGTTGGTGTAATGCTTTTGTGGCTCACTCAGGGGGCCGAGCGTATTGGCTTGTGTTGGAACGATGAGCCTCTCTATGGTGAGCGATTGTGTTGCAAGAATTGTTTGCGTGGGTCGGTTGGTTAAGTACGAGATTATGTCTTTTTGGAAGGATGACAATGGCTGGCTTTGATCAGCATCTGATTCAAAGCCAATGAAGAGAATTCCTTCGATATCGGGTATTGTCTGTTCTAAAAGAGGCCAAAAGCGATGGCAATTATCGGCAATGAAGTGTCCGAAGTGGTCAATGGCAAATCCGCCAAAAAGCCAGAGTCCAGAGCATTGTTTGTGTGGTTTGCGCCTTGTCATTTCCCATGTTGAGGGTGGGGCGCAGGTGTTTGGATGGTCGTGGCCAGTGAATTGTCTCAAGCTGCGGTATTGCTTGGCGTCAGCGATCGCGATGTTGTCTTTGATCACGCCTCCCCGTTGCTTTGAAAAGCTGTCACCTTCTAAAAGTGGGTAAACATCAACGCGCTCATGGGTTCGCGCACGGAGCAGCGGTTCGTGTGGACCAAGAACTCTGAAGGGTGCACTGTCTACGAGGTTTGCCATGGTCTGCTTCGTTGCTTGCGTGCTCTGCTCAGCGTTGTATGGCGTCGCTTGATTTGAAGCACTCATAGGTGCTTTGCAGTCCTTCGTTCAGACTGATTCGCGCACGCCATCCCATCGTGGCTAGCCGGCTTACATCCAGTTGTTTTTTGGGTGTGCCGTCAGGTTTGCTGGTGTCCCAGTGAATCTCGCCTGGAAAGCGCACCGTGGCCGCCACTAGTTCGGCGAGTTCGCAGCTTGAGGGGATAATGCCCGTGCTCATGTTGAGCAAAGCCATCAGTTTTTCCCTGCCATCACTTCCTGACCATCTCGGCTTCATGACTCTACACGCATTGAGTTTTAACAACCTCAAATCAGATGGTTATCTGCGATGTTTGGCTGATGTGTTGCCATGGTTGATCTTCCTAAGCAGCACTGATTGGTGTCAGTTTGACTACCAGCTCTTCGAGCATGAATATCTGAAGCCAAAAAAAAGCCCGGCATCTGCCGGGCTTTTGTGTTGCGCCGCTTTTGAATGCAAGCAGGGAGAGGTTCAGGCCAATTCCAACATGGTGTTGACATCAAATTGTGAGGTGCTGATGCCAAGCAGGGTGGTGGTGCCGAAGCCATCACGAACAAACTCCATCCCAGTTCCTCCGTCGAGGTCGTTGAGTTCGTAATTTTGTCCGCGGGTCATCACCAGAACGTCTCCATCGCTGATGCTGAAGTCAAGGATCACATCGTTATCCTTGCTGAGGAGGAAGCGGTCTGATCCGCGGCCACCAATCAAGGTGTCATTGCCGCGGTTGCCTTGAAGATCATCGTTGCCGTCTCCACCGTTGATTAGATCGTCACCATCAAGTCCTTCGATGATGTCGCGGGCGATGTCGCCAGTGAGCTGGTCAATCCCGTCGGTGCCGCTGATCTGTGTTTCAAAGTTAATCAGCGATTGAGCGGCGTTGAAGTCTTCACCTGAGATGCCTGTGAGAGTAGTCGTTCCGAATCCAGGACGAGTAATCACGAGACCGTCCCCGCTCTGGGTGATGATGTAGCCCTGTCCCGTGGTGAATCCAAGACGATCACCCTCGCTGCTGTTGAAATCAGTGATGGTGTCGTTGCCTTTGCTGAGACGGAAGAGATCAGCGCCGAGGCCGCCTGTGAGGACGTCGTTACCGCGGTTGCCCTGCAGATCATCGTTGCCGTCACCACCATCGAGACGATCATCTCCATCGAGACCTTCAATGGCGGTGTGAGCGCCATCCCCAGAGAGGGTGTCGTTTTCAGCGGTGCCGGAGATGCTGTTTTCGAGGAGAGAAGTACTTTCAGAGCGCGGATCAGCGATGACCTCTTCGTCGCTGAGAGTAACGGCTCCGTTGAGAACATCTTGAATGTAAGTTTCCAGGATTTCTTGCTCGCCGATTTCGGTTTCGAGTGTGTCAGGGAGATTGGCAAATGCCTGATATCCATCACCGCCTCCGGCGATGAAACTATTCGTGGCGAGAGTGAATGTTTCGTTCAATGCAGCTTCATTGACAGCGAAGTTGCGAACTAGATCTACAGTTGTTCCATCATCGCGAGTGATGATGAGAGTATTGACTCTGCTCGCTCCATTCAAGGAACTTTGACCGGAAATTCCAGGACGATTGATGTCGAATTCAAGTTCAATACCAGCGAAATGAGGGAATCGACCATCCAATGCGGGCACCCGGCTGACTCCATTTTCAACCGCGGCTAGGAATTGAGCACCAGTGAGATCGAGGATGGTTTGGCGATTGTTGAATGCCAGCGCGGCAGCGATATCGAGGGCGAGAACATCGGGCCCGTTGATGGTGTCGCGAATACCGCCACCATTTTTCAAGGCGATGTCGACACGGCCGCTTTCACCTTCACTCACCAAGTATTGGTTGGCATACCAGAGAGTTGAATCAGCGGTCAGACGACTCAGGTTGGTTTCACGGCTGCGCACATCAGCGCGAAGACCATTCAGTGAACTGCTAGTTGTGCCGAAGCTGGTGAAGGCGTCTTGGATGACACCAGTTGCAACCAGACGGTTGTAAGCATCCACAACATCCTGGGATGGTGCAATGTCTGATCCAGGCACAAACTGCTTCAGTGCAGCGATGCCTTCAGCAGTGGTGGGAACTGGACCGCTAAGGAGATCGTTGTAATTGATGATGTCACCATTCGCGTCGAAATCGACTACCAGGTTGCCCACATAGCGCCAGAGCTGCTCAGTGTTCGTGAGCAAGACTGTTTTGCCCAGAGAATCATTGGTCACAATCGGGTAGGGGTCGGTCACCGGGTTGGCATCACCGGCTTCTTCTGGGCGCAGAAGGTCAAACGGACCGAATGGAAGATCACCCGACATGTAACCGGTCATGCCGGCTTGCACGATGATATCAACACCATCGAGTTCGTTCGGGAGGATTGGTTGATCGGTGTAATCCTGGGCGTGATCGATGAGAATAATCTTGTTGATGCCTTGATCTCTCAGGCGGTTAATCTCGTTCTGGACCAAGCTGAGAGGATCTGCAATTGGCAGGCGTGCAGTCCCTTCGCCTGTGGTTCCACCAACGAAACCAAGGCCCTCGAGGTTCCCGTCTTCCACCAGTGAGAACAACGCATCGGGAGTACGACCAATCAGGCCGATCTGCTGGCCATTCAGCTCCACGAAGGCGGAGGGAGCAATTTGCCCTGCCAAATCGTTGATGTTACGAGCCGCTTCACCGTCTTCGTAACTGACGAACGGTGCGTTGGCGACATTGCTGAAGTCGAGATTGGCCGAGAGATGTACATAATCGGAGGCTTGCACCATCGCGACGAAGTCATCAATTCCTGCATCAAATTCGTGATTACCGATTCCATTCGCTTGGATGCCAAGGGCGTTGTAAATGGCAATGTCTCCCAAGCCTCCTCCACCGAATGCCTCTTCACCTGCCTCATAAAACAATCCAGGCAAGGAGATGTCTCCAGCGGTTATGTGGAGACTTGCCCAGCCACGATCGGTTGCTAAATCCTCTAGTCCATCAGTGATAGCAGCATAGTTCACAACCTTATTTTCAAGGCTGTTGATATCCAGGAAGTTTGATTCGTTGTCGGAACTGTGCAGCAGCTGCAATGTGAAGTCTGCTTCCGGTTGCAATCCGTAGATGGCAATACCAGGCTCGTCTTCATTACTGATCAGAACATTCTCGCCGGCCATGGTGATGCCCTCGGGGCTTACCAGGCCTGAGTCACCTTCCACATCAAGGATCTGCAGGAACTGAGCATTGCGTGGATCGGTAACGTCGAAGACCGCTACGTTGTTGCTCCGCTCAAGAGCGATCAAGGCGACGGTACGTCCATCGATTGTTCCAAGAGTGACAGTTTCAGGCTCAGTTCCCTTGTCGTCGGAGCGGCCATCGGGATAGCTGCCAGTGATTGCGGCAGCCATTTCGGTGAGATTGCCGGAGTCGTAGACGACGTTTCCGTTGCTATCGAAGATGCTGAAGGAACGGCCACCAAGACCAATCACTTGATCGGGAGCCTCTGCGTCGGCGGACGCTTGACTGAGATAGACCTCGGTGTTGAGAGTTTTGAGGCGACCCATGGGTTGGCCTCGGCCAGCCTGGCTTGCAGCTGCTTCTTGAAGATTGCTGAAATCTTCGTAGCTGCGCAGTCGCGTTTCGTCGTTGTAAAACTCGTCATCGGCGCCGATACCGTATTTGAAGGTGATGAAGTACTCCTCACCGGCTTCGATTTCAGTGCCGCTGCCTTCTGTTGACTCAACGACAAAGTAGGTATTGCCATCAACAGCATCGGTAAAGCCGCTGTCGAATCCAGGCACCACAGTGCGGCCAGTTGCATCGGCCACAATTTCTACAAAGTATTCATCTGCACCGGTTGAAGACTGGCCAGGCTCAAAGTTCACATCATCCGGACGGGTCCGTCCATCTCCTTCATTGGCGGTGAAGAAGAAGGTTTCACCATTCACGCTCAGCGCAGCGGTGCCGTCGGCCATCCGCATGCCGTAGAAGGGGCGGAAACCCGGGGCAAATTCATCATCAGTGTTGGTTGTATCAACAATCAGATCAGCGAATTTGATTTCGGTGAGTTGATTGTCAGCGCGACCATCGGCGCGCACGAAGTCATTGTCGTAGTTAACGAACAGACGGCCGTCGCTGGTTAAAGCCAAACCTTCTGGCTTGTCGAAGCTGGCTGGTGCACCGACGGACGGAAGGTTGAAGAGATCCTTCTGGGTCACCGTGCTGATATCGGCGTTCGTCAAAGCTGCTGCTAGCGCGGCTGGCGCAAGCTCTTCAGGCTGGTTGACACCCAGATCGGCCTGCCAGTCCTTTCCTAGAACATTGGTGGCATAGCGCAGGTCGAATTCCAGCACCGACTTGTTGGAGTTCAGTGCCGTTCCACTATCACGATCGATGACCAGGAATGTGCCGCGGGTTGCGTCGTAAACCGCGTCGCCGATTTTGTCTTGGTTGGCAGGACCGGTTTGCAAGAAAAGGTATTCGGCTTTGGCCTCACCGCTGATTGGATCGAGTGCCAGGATCCGGCGCAGCGAGTCATCGCTTGCGTATCCGTCCGGTCGCATCGGCGTTTGGATAAAGGCATACAGCAGCCCATCGTCGGAGTTGTAAGCCAGACCTTCAAAACCGCGATTGTTGCGGCGATCGGAATACACCGGGGGAATGGTGTAGCTGGTGAAGTTGTCATCATTTCCGCGACCTGCTTCGTAGGTCACCGCTGAGAAGTCGGTGTCTTCGGGTACATAGCGTTGAATCAGGTTGCCGCTCTCAGCATCGAAGATTGCAACCTGGGGGAAATACTCATCGGAGACAGCGAAAACAGGCTTGCCGTCGTTCAATCCTTCGATCGTGAGGCGCAGTACGGATTCGCTGTCGAGGCCGAAGGCATCGCGGGGAACTTCTTCATAGTCACCTTCACCATCGGGTGTGAAGGCAAGATCGTGATTGGGCAACGCACCGATGCCTGTGGAATTGCGGAATCCGCCATTGCCATCGGGAACTTTGAGGGTGATGGAGTCGAGCTCCGATACCGTGTCACCATCGAATCCCAGCTTGAAGATGGTGATTGGATAATCGGGATCGTCAAACAACTTTTCGCCTGCTCCATTGGCGGCATCGTCGGGAACATCGTTGGCTTGTGGGCCACGATCGCTGATGGTGTAAAAGATATCTGTTTTGCTGCCATTCAGAATTTCACTACCATCCCACCAGAGGCCTGAAAGACCACCGGCGATGATGCTGCCAGCTGCTCCACCAGTTTGGTCGTTGGGCTGAGATGTGGTGCTACCTGGATAGTTGATGGCAACGTCGTAGTTACTCGTCGTTGCAATTCCGCGATCCCAGTCTTTGAACCCAAGTGGGAAGATGCTGGTAATGGATGGAGCTGCCGGATCCGTGATATCAACAGCAATTACCGCATTATTTTCCTGGGCGCTGATGTAAGCCGTATTGCCGCTGATGGACACATATTCAGGCTCCAGGTCCTGGCTCACCAGGTTGCCCTCAATGCCATCAGCCGAATCAACGCCGCTAATGCGAATGCCCTGGGCGCGCAACAGATCCAATTGGCTGTCGTAGGCATCAAATCCGAGGTTGACAACCGTTGAAGCTCCTGGATCAGCAGAGTTGACTGAGATAACGCTGATGCTGCCAACGGGGTCGCTGCTTTCGTCCTTCGTGTAAAACTCGTTAGGTTCACCTTCGTTGGCAACAACGATCACCGTGCCATCGGCATTGAAAGCGAGCGAGTCGGGGAGAACCCCAACACTCACTTCTCCAGCAGAAGTCAGGGATGAGCCATCCCACTCAAAAAATTGAACTTCGCCGATAATATTTTCGCTGACTTGAGTTGAGCCAACATTTGCCTCTTTGCCTACGGCGAGTGCAAGTAGTCCGTTCGCGTTAATTGCAACGCTTTGAATGTCATCGCCAATATTAATAGTATCTCGGAGACTTGGAGAACTTGGATTGCTGAGATCGACAATATAGAGAGAGCTGCCACCGATCACAAATGCGGTCGAAGTGCTGGAGCTGTATGCAGAAATTTCAGCCCCTGGCAATTCCAGGCGTCCAAGAAACCGCAGTTGGATGTTGTCCATTGACCATGAGTTTGGCGCTATCCCAATAGTCCCCAGCTCAGAGCAGACGTGAAGTGTTGTGCGCCACTTCCCCTCTGTAGTTTCTTATACAAAACCCAATGCATTGCCATCAATCTTTATGATTGCATTAACGTTTGGCTAGGAAAAGCATGTTGTTGAATGATCTGCTCTCCTGATTTCTTGGCTCGATATTTTCGGCGTCTTGCTCGGCTTGGTGGGTTGGTGACCTCGCCATGATTTTCAATAGGGCTTGCAAGCAACAGTGCGCTGGTATTTGGAGAACCTGGATTGGTGTGAGGCCGGTCGATCGCGCGCTGGGTATGGGGATGGGGGGGGGTGAGAGGATGGGGAATTAGCTAAAACTCAACGAGAGTTGAGGATGGGTGCTCAGTTTGACCACTGCTATTGGTGGCTTCTGCATAGATCGACGCTTTTAGTCCGGCCCGGAAATCGAGTTCATGGCCAAACTCGCGCAACTGAGAATCTTGGAAGCCAGCTTGCTGCATGTCGGCGATTAAATTGTCTTCGTCGAATAAGTAATTATGCTCTGAGTTGGAGTAGGCAATGTAGTTGACCCAGTCGATGGGACTTCCAGCGTTGATAATCGCTTTTGCGTAAATTCCTTCTTCAGGCGATAGGAGGAAGTTTGGGGCTTGAAGAGATTTACCATTGGCAAGTGTAACGATTCGCATTTTTTTATCGATGTATGCATCGATAAAGCGTCGTGCGTTGGGAACGCAGATTGATAGTGACCCTTTAGCTCTTAGAGCGCGATGGCAATCTTCAAGGAGGCGGCATATTTGTTGATAGGTGAGATGCTCTAAGAAGTGTGATGTATAGAATGCATCAACTTCGCCATCTGCAAAAGGTAGGCCGTTGCTGAAGATCGTGATTTAAATCTGCACCCGCTTTTAAATCGATGTTGATCCAGCCATTCGAGCCTGGAAGTTGGACCTGACCCAAGGTCGATTTTGATCGTCATGGCTGGGCTGCCGTTGCGAATTATTGTTCCATCCCGCGCAACATACTGCTGTTTAGGCATCGCTTGAAATCCATGTATGCAAGTGGCAAGCCATCCTCTAATTCAATCTGTGCACGCCATCCCATGGCTGCTAAACGGCTCACATCGAGCTGTTTTTTCGGAGTGCCATCCGGTTTGCTGTGATCCCAGTGGATCGCTCCGTCAAATCCCACTGAAGCGGCCACCTGTTCAGCCAGCTTCTTGATGCTTAGGTCGATGCCGGTGCCCACGTTGAGGAACGCGAGTGGGTCGCCGGCATCATTTCTGGGGGCATCGTCGCTGAGTGTCGACCAGTGCTCTAGGGCAAAGACGCAGGCCTCGCCGAGGTCATCCGCGTGCAGGAATTCCCGGAGGGGAGTGCCTGTGCCCCAGCAAGTCACCGATGCATCTCCCCGCTGTTTGGCTTCATGAAAGCGCCGGATCAGGGCAGGCAGCACATGGCTGCCGGTGGGGTGGTAGTTATCGCCGGGCCCATACAGATTGGTGGGCATCAGGCTGATCGCATCGAAGCCGTGTTGTAGGCGCAGCGCTTCAGCCAGTTTGATTCCAGCGATCTTGGCAATGGCATACCAGGCATTGGTGGGTTCCAGTGCTCCGGTCAGCAGTGCTTCCTCGCGGATCGGTTGGTCGGCGAATTTTGGGTAGATGCAGCTGCTGCCAAGAAAGAGAAGCCGGCGCACACCGCACCGCCAAGCTGCTTCGATCACCTGGGTTTCAATCCGCAGGTTCTGCAGCAGGAAATCCGCTGGGCGACTGCGGTTGGCTTCGATCCCCCCGACGGTCGCTGCCGCCAGCACCACCACATCCGGGCG
Organism: Synechococcus sp. CS-197; assembly: GCF_025128215.1. Taxonomy (NCBI): domain Bacteria; kingdom Bacillati; phylum Cyanobacteriota; class Cyanophyceae; order Synechococcales; family Synechococcaceae; genus Synechococcus; species Synechococcus sp. CS-197. The sequence continues at coordinate 95,710 of NZ_JAHLZC010000014.1, forward strand.
CTGGGCTTCCATCCAGTCGCGCACTGCAGAATCATCGAGTAGATCCAGCTCCAGGCGAGCCGGCGTCAGGAGGGCACCCCCCTGATTCGGATTTCCGTATCCGGCGCGCCGCAGGGCGCGAACGATGGCGCTGCCCGCCATGCCACGGCCGCCGGCCACGAAGAAGCGATCGCAGGGCTTAATCAGAGTCGTGGTTGCCATCGGCTCACTCGTGTGCACCCACCACCTGGAACCCCTTGCGTGTGAGGTAAGCCTCTTTGCGAGCCTCGTTCTGATCGTGCTCCACCATCTCCTGTACCAGCTCCTCGAGCGTGGTGGTCGGCCTCCAACCCAGCTTCTCGTGGGCTCGGCTCGGGTCTCCGAGCAGGGTGTCCACTTCAGCAGGCCGGTAGTAGCGCGGGTCGATGCGCACCACCACCTCGCCGGTATCAGCCCGTCGCCCCTGCTCCTCTAGACCGCTGCCCTCCCAAACGATGGAACCCCAGCCGAGTGCTACAGCACTCAACTCGATGAAGCGACGCACACTTTCCTGCCGCCCGGTCGCTATCACAAAATCATCTGGGGCTTCTTGCTGCAGCATCCGCCATTGCATCTCCACGTAGTCGCGGGCATGACCCCAGTCCCGCAGAGAATCGAGGTTGCCCATGAACAGGCAGTCGTCGAGGCTCGCATCAATCCGAGCCAGGCCGCGGGTGATTTTGCGGGTTACGAAGGTTTCCCCTCGCCGCGGACTTTCGTGATTGAAGAGGATGCCGTTGCAGGCGTACATGCCGTAGGCCTCGCGGTAATTCACCGTGATCCAGTAGCCGTAGAGCTTGGCGACGCCGTAAGGGCTGCGTGGATAAAAGGGAGTGGTCTCCCGTTGGGGAGTCTCCTGCACCAATCCATAAAGCTCACTGGTGCTGGCCTGGTAGATGCGGGTGCGTTCAGTGAGCCCCAGAAGCCGCACGGCTTCCAGGATGCGCAGGGTTCCGAGGGCATCGCAGTTGGCTGTGTATTCGGGCGACTCGAAGCTCACCGCCACATGACTCTGGGCGCCGAGGTTGTAAATCTCGTCCGGCTGCACGTCCTGAATGATCCGGATCAGGTTGGAGCTGTCGGTGAGATCGCCGTAGTGCAGCACGAGCCGCGGATCAAGCTCATGGGGGTCTTGATACAGGTGATCGATCCGGCTGGTGTTGAAACTGCTGGCCCGTCGCTTGATGCCATGCACGACATAGCCCTTCTCCAGCAGCAGCTCTGCCAGATAGCTGCCGTCTTGGCCCGTGATGCCGGTGATCAGTGCGCTACGCCCCATAGTCCCTGGCCCAATGGAGGTCATCTTCTCAGATCAGAACTGTTGCAACGCGTCTTGTGTTGGTGCTGACGATGGCTGGAACAAGGCCTCCAGTCGGCGCGCCGATTCGCGCACGCTGAGCTGCTCTCGCGCTCTGCACGCTCCGGCCTGAGCCAACGTCACCAGCCGACTGGGATCGTGGCACAGCTCTTCGAGGCGACTGGCGAGATCGTCTGCATTCCCTGCTTGGAAGCGCAATCCGCTCACCTGATCCACAAACAGTTCTGCGGCACCACCCACGCCGCTGCTCACCAGGGCCAGGCCGCTGGCCATCGCCTCGGCGCCCACGATTCCGAAGGCCTCCGGATGAATCGAGGGGAAGACGCAGACGTGGTGCAGCCCATAGAAGCGAGACAGACTGCGGCGTTGCAGCTGGCCGGTGAAGCGCACGGCGTCGAGCCCGTGCTGCGACAGCAGAGCCTTCAGCTGCTGCTGGTAACCGGCCTGAAAATCGCCTCCAGCCAGGTGCCCTTCCACGTGCAACCCCTTTTGATTCAGTGTCACCAACGCTTGCACCAGGGTGTGGGCCCCTTTGCTGCCCATCATCAGCCCGGCAAAACACACCTTGAGCGGGTGTCGCTGGCTGCCGAGCGGCATGAGCAGGCGGTCCCCATTCAGGGGTGCTGGAAGTGGCCGCCCGGTGACCGCGGGTCCGAACAGCTCGCAGCGCACACCTGGGTAGACCACGGGCAGGCTCCCACTGGCCGATCCCTGGAAGCCTGCAGAGCTGAGTGCTTGGGCCACTGCTGCGCTGGCTGCCACCAGCCTGTAATCGCTGGAACGCGGCAAGTGCTGCGGATGGAAGGGTGGGTTGACGAAGCCGATGTGATGGAGCACCGCTACCTGGTGGGCGAGCAGGGAGCCGAGCACCTCCACGCCCAGCAGATCGATGTTGCCCACCAGCACGCCATCGAAGGGCCCCCGTTGCTGCCAGATTTTCTGGATCGCTTCGGCGTTGTGTCGATCGATCCTTCGGCAACGCTCTGAATCTTGCAGTGGACGCACGCCACCTTCGTAACTGCCTTTGAGCAGCAGGCCACGATCCACCCGTTCACCGGAGGGGCCCTGGGTGTCGCTGGGCCCCAGATGCGGAGCGTCGCTGCACAGCACGCTCAGATCGTGACCGCGCTGCTTGAGCCCCCAAACGAAATCGGCAATCGAGCGGCCGTAGCCCCCCAGCTCCTGCGGCGGGTAGAGATTGGTCAGTGCCAGCAGTTTCACGGCAGCACCTTCTGCTGCCAGGCGTTCAGAAGGGCTTCCATCACCGAGTTCCAGTCGCCGTGACTGGGTTGGCGGAAGAGGCGCAGGCTTGGGTACCAGGGTGATCGTTCTCCATGGAGGCCCCAGCGCCATTCCGGCACGTGGCGCAGGGCAACCCAGGCAGGTAGACCTAAAGCGCCAGCAAGATGCACCACTCCACTGTCAGCGCTGATTAGCAGATCGCAGTTGGCCAGCACTGCAGCGGTGTCAATGAAATCCATGCTGGCACTGACAGCTGCTTGACCCTCCACAAAACGCAGGGGGCCATCCAGCCGCAGCTGTTCGCTGCCAGCCCCTTTCTGGATGCTGACAAATTCCACCCCCGACAGTGTTCCAAGAGCTTGAAGTTCAGAAAACGGTATGGAGCGGCCTTGAGAGTAGAGCGATCCTTCATGGCGTGGATTGCCCTGCCAGTGCAGGGCAATCAGCTGCTTCTCAGGGTTCCGGCCCAGTAACTTCTGCCAACGTTGAATCGCGTTGGTGGGCAGGGTTAAGTAGGGAGCCTGTCGCGTCAAGGTCGACGGTTGCAGATGAACCCGCAGCGGCACGCTCATCAGCGGGCACCAGCGCACGCTGGCATCGTGAGATGGGTCATGGTTCACCGATGCGGTGACGGTGTCTAACGCAGTGCCTTGTTGGAGGAGGGCCACAAGGGGTTTCTGACAAAACAGCGTGACGGGCACGTTCAGGTCGATCTGCAGCTGGATTCCAAGGCGGCAGAACATCAAGGTGTCGCCTAGGCCTTGTTCAGCGACGAGGAGCAGGCGGGAGAGGGGGCGCTCATCCCAAATTCCTTGCCATGGGCGGCCAAAAAGGTTGTGAAAAAAGTCATGGTTCTGCCGATCGAGTCGCTCCTCATACAGCGCCCAACCTTCACGAAACGCGCCGTGCAAGAGCAGATCTTGGGCCAGATTGCGCCTTGCAGACCGAGCGACCAGACCCTCAAGCTGGCAATCAGCACAGCAGGTTAAGGCTCTTCTATAGGAGCGGATCGCCGCCGGTAATCTCCCTTGTTGATGGAAGGCAAGCCCCAGGTTGAAATAGGCCTCACAGAGATCGGGGCGCTGCACGATGGTGCTGCCGATCAGGCGCTGTGCCCGAATGGGATTCCTATCGAGTAAGGGCTTGGCCGCGTGCATGGGAGCCGCCGCTGCGTCGAAGCTCTGCATGGCCATGCCTCGAATGCGTCAAAGACTAGGTTTGACCAGCACTCTGAATGGGGAATGAGGGTTCTTGTCGCCATTGTCCATCATTGGAATCCTGCAGGTGGCGGCAGGCATCAATCCTTGCGCCCGAATGCAGCACCTCGGGTTGCCGCTCTTCAACAACAAATTCTCGCGTTGTGTCGTCTTGGAGGTCAGCAAAAGCACCTCAATTTTCAAGATCAGGCGGCGTACCCGGCCAATCTCGATCAGCCGCTGGAATTAGACCTTCACCTCATTACGGATGGCCGTCATCACGTGATCGAGCAGCTCGATTCTCAGACGCGCTTGAGATTGGAGCACATTGTTGCGAGCCCTGATCATCCGCTGCAGCTCGGTTTCGAAGCGCATCGTCACCTAGCAGAGCAGCTACACCATGCCTACGACCTCTATGCCTATGTCGAAGATGATTTGATCATCCATGACCCCTGCTTTTTCCAGAAGATCAAGGGGTTTGTTGATCAAGCAGGTGAGCATTGCGTGCTTCTTCCTCAGCGGTATGAAACGAACGCGATCCCGTGGCACATCAACAAGCTCTACATCGACGGCGAGATTCCTGAAGCTGATCGCCTGACCTGGATACCAGAGCCGGCCCCGCCGCTCTCGATCGCCGATGCCGGGTTTGGATCGGTGGTATTGGAGTCTCCGCGCAACCCCCATGCTGGGTGCTTCATCCTGACGAAACAGCAGCTGGAGTACTGGTCACACCAGTCCTGGTGGTTAGATCGCGATTGCTCTTTCATCACTCCCTTGGAGAGTGCGGCGACCCTTGGATTGTTGAAAACGTTTCGGCTCTACAAGCCTTCCTTTTCTCAGGCGATGTGGTTAGAGGCGCAGCATTGGGGAACGAGTTTTCTGGGCTTGATGGCCACGGCCACGTCCCAGCAGTCGGGAGGGATCGTTAATGGCTGATCCGCTGCCCTGTCGTCTGATTTGGGGTTGCGATCCGGGCCGACAGATCGAGCGGGCCTGGATCACGAGCTTGTTGGACCCTGCGGAGCAGGTGGTTGCCTGGGATCGGGATTTGCTTCCTGATCAGGTGCCTGGACGATCGCAGGTCTTGGTGGAATCAGGGTTGCTCCACCTCGAGCGATCTCCAGCTCCCGAACGACTGGCAGCCCTCCAACAGCAAAGGCACGCCCGTTTACAGCTTCTCTCGACGCGTGGTCCCATTGGTTTGATACATCTCAGCGATGAGGAGGGGATCGACGGTGATGGGCTGTACCCCTTGCTGCCTAAAGGCACGGTGATCTGGCGCAATTTTTCCCATCCGCGCCTTCAACATCACGGCAACGTCAGTGTGTTCCCCATTGGGCCGCGTGCTGAATTGCTCAAGCCCTCCATCGAGCAGCGCTCCCACCTCCGTGCGTCCAAGCGTTCCTACCCCTGGGCGTTTATGGGAACCCTGTGGTCGAGTGGATCACGAACCCTGGCTGCCTCCCTGTTTCTTCATGCCTTGCCTCAGGGCTTCTATTACGGCGGAAGGCGTTTCGGACAGGGCTTGCCTGTGGAGGCTTACACCGAAGTGCTCCTGCAGAGTTCTTTCGCTCTCTGCCCTGAGGGTGATCGCCATCTCGACACGTTTCGCCTGCACGAAAGCCTTCAGGCTGGGTGCATTCCTGTGGTGGTGGATCAACGACAGATGGCGATTGACTTGCTGGGAACGCAGGCTCCGTTCCCGGTTTTCAACAGCTGGCCGGATGCCTTGCTCTGGGTGAGGGGGCTGCTAGCCAAATCCGATGCGCTTGATGCCACCCAAGTGGCCATTGCCAGCTGGTGGCAGCAGCGTCGCCACGGCCTAGCCCGTGCGATGCGCCACACTTTGATCCACGAATCCTTCTGATCTCTTCTGCGGTGCGCCTGCTCCTGATCCATCAGAATTTTCCGGGACAATTCCGTCAGCTGGCTCCTTATTTACTCAAGCAAGGCCATGACTTGGCGGCGATCTGCTCCCACCAACGGCCGGCTCCAATGCCGATCCAGCTGCTGCGCTACACCCCGCCTTCAAAAGTAAAGGGTCTTCAGCATTTCGGAGGCAGCATGTGGCTGGAGGCTTTGCAGCGCGCAGAATCGGTGACTCATGCTGTGGCCGCTTTGCTGGCCAAGGGTTGGCAGCCTGATGCGGTGCTCGCCCATAGTGGCTGGGGAGAAACCCTTGGCATCTCAGAGTTGCTTCCGGATGTGCCGCAAGTGATCTGGCCTGAGCTCTGGGTGCGTCCCGAGCATGGCGGCCATGGAACCGATCCAGGACTGCCCCAGAAGCTGGAACAACTGGGACGGCATGCGCTCACACGTGTTGCGCTTGCTGAAGCTCAGGCTTGGGTTCTCCCCACCCGTCACCAAGCCAACAGTTTTCCCTCTGAGTTCCAAGGGTCCCGCTTGCACGTTGTGCATGAGGGCATCGATGCGTCAGTCGCTTGCCCCAACCCCTTGGTTCGTTACAGCGTTCGCGATTGTTCAATTGACCGCAGTGTGCCCACGATCACATTCGTGAATCGCAACCTTGAACGCTTGCGCGGGTTTGACATGTTCATGCGCGCTCTTCCCATGATTCAGCGAGCCCATTCACAAGTGCGCATTTTGATTGTGGGAGATAACGAGTCCGGATATGCCGGCGGATCTCCTGGTGGTGAACCCTTACGCCAGGTGATGCTGCGAGAGCTGCAGGGAGAGTTGGATCTAAGCCGCATCCATTTCTTGGGGAGGATCCCTCACCCTCAGTTGATGGCCTTGCTCCAGGCCAGCTGGGTGCATGTGTATCTGAGCTATCCCTTCGTGATGGGTTGGAGCCTGTTGGAGGCGATGGCCTGTGGATGCTGCATTGTTGGCAGCCGCGGGATGCCCGTGGCAGAGGTGATTGAGGATGGTGTGCAGGGTTTGCTGGTGCCCATGGGGGATGTTGAGCTTTTGGCGCGCAGGGTGATTGCCCTGCTAAATGCTCCAGACCTCAGGCGTAATCTTGGCGAGGCAGCCCGTAAGGAAGCACTTAGCTGGGATCAGTCCGTTACGCTGCCTCAAATTTTGCGTGTGATCGAGGAGGCTGTGAAATGCCGATAACTCTGCGTCGATGATTTTGCGTCTGTCGCCCTGGCGTCGTTTGCGTCATGGTTTGATTCGTAGCCGTTGGCGGCGATGGTTCCTGCCATCACTCTGTGCCCTTCCTTACGTTGCCTCGATCGTGTGGTTGTTGCTGCTAGGGGAGGGATGGATTGCTCAGGTCTTGCTGGCTCCGTTGCTGATGGGCTCGCTGCTGGGCCTGCTCAGCCTTTGGCTTGCTCGAGAAGAGTTTCATCGCTGAAATCTTCGCGCGTAAAGTGAACGTAGTGCTCTTCAAGCCTGATTTGGACATCCCCGCACAAGGTTGGACCCTCTCGCAAGCCGGCTCCAGCGATTCCCGTGATGCTGTGATTCGCTTCTGGCTGGCTGCACCGATGGACCAGATTCAGGCTCTGTGGTCGGGCGGTTTCGGTGAAATCACCCGTCAGTTGGTGAATCAACTCTCACCATCGTTTGAGTTCACCCCTCAACAGGTGAACCTGCGCAATGCGCTGAATCAGCGCATTGGCTCCCTGGGCCTCACCCAGCCCCTTGCCCATCAACTGCTTGTAGCCCTATTTCTGCTCTCGCCTCCTGGATTGTTGAAGATCGCCAATCCAGAGCAGCAGCTCCCTCCTTGGTTGGTGGAAGCTTTTAAGAGCCTTTACGACAACAACCAACAGACCATGACGGTCCTGGGTGGTCCTGAATCTGTTCAACAACAGCCACCGTTGGACTCCTTGCCACGCCCAGATTTCGGAGCATTCCCCACCAGCCTCGCCGAGTTGGTAGGGAACCGCATCCAGCTAAATCGGTTGCTTGGTCTCTCCAATCTCTACTACATCGATCCCGAGGATCAAGAGATCACCCAGGAGCTTGTTGAGATGCGTCGCGCGTTGGCTGAACTCATCCAAGCCGCTCCCGCATCCGATCTTGAACGGATTTGGTCGACAGAGTTTGGGGATCGTTACTGGGCACTGGTGCGTTCCGGGATCCAGAAGGAAGGGCTCGGACAGGCCGATCAGGAGATCAAAGAGGCAGCGACCCATCAACTAAGTCCGTCCGGAGGTGGCTTTGGGTCACCGACAGCTCTCAATGCATTTCTGATCGTGATGATGTATTTCATGCCGGGTGGCATGCGAGTGGAGGCTCCTGAGCAGAAATTGCCAAGTTGGTTGCTGGAGTCTTATCGCCAGGTGTTTGAACAAGCCCAGCCAACAAGTGTTTGAGGAATCGGTTCACTCTCCTTGCGCATTCTTTTTTCTCACAACAACTATCCAGCTCAGTTTCGCCGCCTGATTCCAGCTTTGATCGAGCAGGGACATGAGGTGGTGTTCCTCTGCCGTAGCAAAGAGTGGCATGCTCCTGAGCTGGATGGCGTGCGTCTTTTGCCGTTTGAACCCCATCGTGCTGGGGGCGGTGCGGCCATCCATCCCTATCTTCGCCGTTTTGAAGCAGCGGTTCTGCAAGGTCAGGCGACGTACCGGTCTCTTCAGCCTCTCGTGCAGGAAGGTTGGGCTCCTGAATGGATCATTAACCATGTTGGCTTCGGCAACGGCTTGTATCTCAGTGATGTGTTTCCGAATGCACGTCGGATCGGTTTGTTCGAGTGGTACTACAACGCCTGCGGCGCCGATGTTGATTTTCTCAAGCGTGGCCCGGTCGATCCCGATCGTGCGCTGAGGTTGCGCACCTGGAATGCTCATCTCCTCCTCGAGCTTGCCGCATGTGATTTTGCGGTGACTCCGACCCGATGGCAGCGCGATCAGTTCCCGAAGCATTTGCGCTCGCACCTTCGGGTGATCCATGAAGGGATTGACGTGGATGGCATGCAGGCCCTGCGCCAATCACCACCCATTCGACCGGCTTGCCTACCTGCAGATCCCGATCTGGAAATCGTGACTTATGTCAGCCGTGGGTTCGAGGAATATCGAGGTTTCCCCCAGGCCATGCAAGCCATTGCTGAACTTCAGCGCCGTCGCCCGGGATTGCATGCTTTGATTGTTGGTCATGATGGTGTCGCCTATGGCGCCAAGCGCCAAGACGGGCGGGGTTGGGGTGAGTGGGCAAGGGATGAGCTCACCCTGGATCCATCGCGCACCCATTGGATGGGCATGTTGCAAGATGCTGAATACCACCAGGTGCTTGCCCACAGCTCGGTGCACCTTTACCTCACCGTGCCTTTTGTCCTGAGTTGGAGCTTGCTGGAGGCGATGGCCGCTGGATGCGCTTTGGTGTCGAGTGCGACGCCTCCTGTTCTGGAAGTGTTAGAGCACGATCGCTCGGCGTTGCTGGTGGATTTCTTCGATCCAATGGCCCAGGCCAATGCCGTTGAACGCTTATTGGACCAACCAGACTTGCGCGCTCGCCTGTCCAGAGCGGCCTCTAAAAAGGCTTGTGACTTTAAAGCATCAATCGGTATCCAATCCTGGCTTGCTTTGTTTGGTGAGGAGCTTAGGACCTAGGTACAGCTCCGCTTCTGGCCATGTTGACTACGGCGATCGTGCCGACTAGGTTCGCCAATGTATACAGATCTTCGTGTCTGTAACCCGCCGCCCCCGTGTGGGAGCGGATCGGCCAAACCCCGTTCCCACACCTGTTCTTCCCTTGCGATGACCTCTAGTTACAACCGCGTTGAAGGCACAGACCTTCAAGATCTGATTTCTGCAGTCAGAGGCCAGTCCGATTCGATCCTCGTCTACAACGCTGACGATTTCGTCGCAGGCGTAGACGGTGATGACCGAGTCGTGCTTGGCCTTGGCAATGACACGCTGACGATTTTTGGTCAAAGCGACCTCCCAGGCTTTGCTTTCTCGCTGAACGGCGCAGAAATTTACGGGGATGGCTTCCCCAATGCACTCGAGGGAGGATCGGTTGCAAATCCCAGCGGCGATGATTCAATCGACCTCACGCTTCCAGGCCGTGGTCCGAGTGTTTTCTTAGGAGCTACAAACACTCTGATTGATGCTGGCGCAGGCGTCGACACAATCCAGGGTTGGACCAATATTGAGCTCTCGACTCTTCGTGGTGGCGAAGGAACCGACACCATCCGTTGGGGATACGGCATCACCATCAACGGCGACAGAATCAGCAGCTCGATTTCTGGTGGCTTGTTTGAAGGTGGTCTTGCTGAAGACACCATCGTTCTTCAGGCCAATCAGGTTGTCGATACCACGATTCGTGGTGCTGACGCTGTGAACGGACCCAATGATGGAGACGACTCGATTGTTGTCGAGGGCTATGCAGGCACGAATGAAGCAATCAACGTTGAGGTCGAGAGACTTGTAATCAACGGCAACGCTGGCGAAGACTCAATTCGTGTTGGGGATCTGAATACGTCTAGTGGTTCCGCTGCACTCAACATCCGCGATTCTGAGATTCGCGGTGGCAAGAATAACGACACCATTGAGGTCGGAGCTCGTTTCGACCTGGTCGGCAGTACCGTCTATGGCGATGCCAACGCTGACTTCATTGCGGTTTCTGCTGGTCGCGACATTATTGGCGGCAGCATCTGGGGTGGCAGTCCTGATGACACCACAGACGACCAAGGTGATTTGATCGCCATTCAATCTGGCAACAGAATCACCGGAAATTATGTTCAAGGCAATGGTGGCAATGACACCATTGCAGTCGTTACAAGCCTTCTGGACAATTCCACCATCCGCGGTGGTAAGGATGAAGATGACATAACAGTTGAAGCCGACACCATCACGGTTTCTCAAGTGTTTGGTGACCGAGGCAGCGATACTATCGATGTCTCTGCGACCAACATTCAGTCCAGTTCGATCTTCGGCGGCAGCTTTGAAGATACGACAAATGATGGTGCTGATTTCATCTCCGTAGCTGCTTCGGCAACGATTCAAATTCGTTGTTCCGCGGTAACGGTGGTGCCGACACGATCGACATTCAGACGCCTCTGTTCTCTCGCAGCTCAGCCGAAGGCGGTAAACAAGATGATTCCGTTTCAATCGGAAACGGTACGTCAGCCTACGAAATCCGTAATTCTGTTATTTCTGGTGATCTCGGCAACGACACACTGTTTGTTGGCGGCTCCAATGGGGTTATCAATTCATCCAGCATCTACGGCGGAAATGCTGATCTCACCACTGGCACGGGTGATGATCTGATTTCCATTCAGGCTTCGATCACCAATTCTTTGGTTGATGCAGGCGATGGTGATGACACGATCAGCATCACCGGTAATGTCAACAACTCCACGATCATTGGCGGAGAAGAAATCATTCTTGGTGGTCTAACCAGTTCGACCCTGAACGGCAGCGCTGGCAACGACGACATCAACGTTCTTAATAACGTCACCAAATCTGAGATCAACGGTTTAGCTGGTAACGACACCATTGCTGTTGGTGGTCGCGTCGGTGGTTCGACCATCAACGGAGACGATGGCAATGATTCGATCTCCTCGGGATCTAATGTCACCTCAACTTTCTCCGGCGGTGAAGGTGATGACACCTTTAGCCTTGGTGAGACTGATCGCAGCACGATTGATGGCGGAATTGGTGACGATTCCATCGTGTTTGCCAATGTCACTTCCAGCTTGATCACCACTGGTGAAGGTGACAATTCAGTGTCCTCTACCGGTGATCTGCTGAGCAGCACGATTACCGGCGGCACCGGTAGTGATTCTGTGCTGGTTGGTGGCGCTTTCTCTGAGAGCTCCGCAACACTGGATGCTGGTAACAACTTTGTTTCGGTTGATGGTGCCATCAGCTCCTCCACGATCACCGCTGGTGATGGAGACGATCGCCTCTATGCCCAGACTGGTGTTACGAATTCGACGATCAATCTCGGCAACGGCATCAACGTTCTTGATGTTGATCAAGGCGTTATTTCTTCCTCCTTCACTCTCGGAAGCAACGACGACACCCTGGACATTGGCGGCAACGTCACTAGCGCCACGCTCCTTGTCGGTGACGGCAACAACTGGGTGACTATCGGCGGCAGCATCACCAGCAGCATCCTCCTGGCAGGAGCAGGTGATGACAGTGTTCAGCTGGGTGGAACCGCCGTCGACATTGTGTTGTCAACAGGTAGCGGTACTGACATCGTCCTGGTCACCGGTGATGCGATTGTCTCTGACTTCCAAACCGGGGAAGGCGCTGATTCAGTTGGCTTCGCTGCAAGCTTCAGTGGCTCCACGATCGATGTTGGTGAGGGCAGCGACACCCTCGGCATCGCTGGAGATGTGGTCAACGCGGGTGCCACCAGTGGCCTTACCACCACACCTCTGACCTCTGTCATCACCCTTGGCGAGGGCGACAATTACCTCACGATCGGTGGCAACGTTGTCAGTGCTTCCGTTACTGCCGGAGCTGGTGATGACATCTTCGCTGTTGGGGTTGTCACTGATACCACCATCTCTGCTGGAGCTGGTGACGACTCGGTGGGCGCAACGTCCTTCGATGACAGCACCCTCACCTTTGGTACAGGTGGAGACACCCTGGCGGTAACAGGTGGTGTTTCTTCCACCGAAATCACCTTCGGTGGATCCAGCTTCGTGACCATCACTGGTGTAGTCACCGATTCAACGATCACGGGTGGTTCTGGTACCGACCTCATCAACGTCGGTTCCCTTGATGAGAGCACCATCGCCCTTGGTGACGGCTTCGACGTCCTGGGTGTCTTTGGAGTCATGTCCAGTAGCTCCATTACCTCCAGCGATAC